>NZ_PSWG01000030.1:0-28102 GCF_002931195.1 Rathayibacter sp. AY1C2
CCCTCTCGCTCTCCGTCGCCGCCGACGCCGTCGACCTCGCCGAGTCGGGCTCCACCGCCCTCCCGCGCCGGTTCACAGGCGGGGGAGGAGCCGGTCGTCGGCTGCGCGGGGTCGACGGGGTCCGCGGAGGAGGGGCTCGAGGAGCGGCGGTCGGAGGCGCCGGATCCCGCACCGGGAGCGGAGGGGTCCGCAGTCGCCGCCGCATCCTCCGCGGGCGAGGCGGCGGTCGGCGTCGACACCGCTTCCGGGGCGGTCATCGCCTCGGGCGCGAGTGCGGCGGAGGCGAACACCACGGAGAGCACGAGGGTCGTCGTCGGGACGAACGCGGCGAGAGCGCGGGTGGTGCGGGTCACGGACGGTCCAGTTCTGCGGGCTCTGCGATGCGCCCGCCTGTGATTACTACCAGGAGCGTGAAGTGCTCTGCACCCCCGCTTCCGGGTGGAGTGCCGCGGAGCGCGCCAGCGGGCTCGGCCATGCTCGTGCGCCCACCTCCTCGACGAGGCGGCGCTGAGCCGGATCGATCAGGCGACCGATCTCCTTCTCGGGGAGCGCCTGCGGGGGAGCGGCCGTTCCTTCTCGCCCGCGGAGATCGACGTGACGGCGCTCCCGCCCAGGCCCGGCACGTCCTTCGGCATCTGGTGCCCTGAGCCGCGCACATCGAGCCCGCACTCGCCCTGCGCGTCGGATGATGCGCCGCACACGCAGAGGAGGGAGCGCCCGCGGGCACCCCCTCCTCCGTCACGGCCGGTCGACCGGCCGCCGTGCGCTCAGCAGACGCGGGCCGGGTAGGCCACCGTCTGCGCGAGGGTCTCGGAGCCCGCCGTGGCGGTCACCGTCACCTGGCTGCCCGGCATGCTCGCGAGGCGGGTGGTGAACGCGGCCGATCCGCTCGCACCCGCGGCCACCGCGGTGACCGTCTTCGAGCCGTAGGCCGAGGCCATCGCGACGTCGATCGGAGCGGTGCCGCCGTTCTTGGCGAGGACAGTCAGCACCGCCTTCCCGGCGACGCAGCGCGACGTCACGGTCACCGGCACCGTCAGCGCCGGGGCGGCCGCCTCGGGGACGACGATCTCGCCGATCTTGAGGAACGAGCCCGGCGTGGAGAAGGTCAGCTTCAGGCCGGTGGCCGAGACCGCCGCGAACGGGATCGTGGTCAGCGTGCCGTTCGCCGCCGGAGCGACGTTCTGCGCGGTGGTCGGCTTCCAGGTGCCGTCCTCGGCGCGGTAGGCCACGCTCACCGACGCCAGGGTGCCCTCGGTGTTGGTGAAGGTGAGCCCGGCGACGCGGTGCGCCTCGGTGTTCGTCAGCGTGAACTCGGCGCTGCCGGCGAAGGTGCCGTCGGTCCAGGTCGACCAGGGGGTGCTCACGTTGCCGTCGCAGGCGTTCTTCGCGGGGAGGGTCGCGTACTTCGTCTGGCTGAACGACGCCGAGACCGCGGCTCCGGGGACGCGGCAGACGTTCGTCGGCGGCGCGGTGCCCCAGATCTGCACCTCCGAGACCGACTGCCACGTGTTCGCCGCGCTGGTGAGGTGCAGGCGGAGGCCCGTGGTGTCGGGCAGGGAGGACAGGTCGAGGATCGCCGTCGGGGCGGATCCGGTCGCCGCCTGGCTGAGGGTGGTGGCGACCGAGGAGGTCGTCCATGCGCCGTTCACCTGGTACTCGACCTCGATCCTCGAGGGCCAGGTGGCGGTCGCACCGTCCTTGTAGGTGCTGACCGTCACCGAGTCGAGGTTCTGCGCCGCGCCCCAGGAGAAGGAGAGGCGGCTGTCGCGCGGGTAGCCGGCCGAGGACCAGTCGTCCCAGCCCTTGCCCTTGACGTCGCCGTCGATGAGCTTGCCGACGAGGTCCGTGCGGCTCGAGACCGCGACGGACGCTCCGGGAGCGAGGTTCGCGATGCCCGGCTCCGCCACCTCGATCGTGCGGGTGAAGCGGCGGCCGGAGGAGAATCCGGCGTCGGCGGCGAGCGTGCCCGTCACCCGCACCGTGCCGAGCTCGGCGGGGCCGGGGGCGGCCCAGGTCACGGCGACGTCGCGGGTCGAGCCGTTGCTCGCGACCGAGACAGTCGAGGGGAGCGCGGCGGCGATGTCGGCGCCGCGGCGGACCTGCTTCGGCAGACGGGCGTCCACGACCGACCAGACGCCGTCGCCGACCCCCTTGTCGTCCCAGTAGGAGAGGTTCCAGCCGGATCCCCAGCGCGCCGGGTCCTCTTGAGCGGGGTTCCGCATCTCGAGGCGGCCGTTCTCGCCGACCGTCATCGGGAGCCAGACGTAGGTCGAGTCCGACTTGCCCTCGTTCCACCGGTCGCCCATGTAGACGTACTTCCCGGGAGCGAGCGTGAGGACGTTCGTCGACTGCGAGCCGAAGGTCGTCTTGCGGGAGTCGCCGATCGAGAGCAGGCCGTCGCCGCCCTCCGGGATCGCGTTGTAGGCGACGTTCTCGTCGGCGTCGCCCTTCTCGACTCCGCGGGTCCACGCGCCGAGGATCGAGTCGGCGGTGTAGTAGGTCTGCGGGTTCGGCGCCCAGCCGGTCGCCCCGGAGGCGATCGTGTAGTACTTGCCGCCGTTGGCGAAGATCGCGGGCGCCTCGAGGTGTCCGCACTCCTTCACGATCTGGAAGTCGGTGCCGCGCACCGGTGCTCCGGCCGCACCGTCGGCGAAGACGTAGGGGTAGGTTCCGTCGGCCGAGTACTGGTTCGCGTCGAGGGTGTCGGTCGTGGTGGTCCGCTCGACGTTGGTGTAGTCGGCGTCCAGCTTCGCCACGTAGAGCGAGTAGTTCTCCTCGGAGGAGTAGGAGATGTACGCGGTGCCGTCCTCGTCCTGGAAGACGGTCATGTCCCGGGCCTGCCCGGGCACGGCGGAGGTGGTGCAGGCCTTGTAGTCCGTGCGGTTGTAGAGGCGGTAGACGCCCTGGAGCGTGAAGGGCCCGGTCGGGCTGTCCGAGACGGCGACTCCCGCCATCGAGCGCGCATAGGTGCTGCCACCCGGGGTGATGCGGCCGTCGGAGTGCCACCACATGACCCACTTGCCGGTCTTCTCGTTGAAGAGGACCTTGGGGCGCTCGAAGATGGCGGTGTTCGGCGAGGCCTGCGTCGTGTCGAGGTGGTAGTCGAGCTCCGCGATGCGGTCGGCGCGAGGGGCTCCGGAGTCGTCGACGGTGTCGTAGAGCGCGTCGAAGTAAGGGGCCTCGAGGTCGGCCGGAGCCGAGACGCTGCGGAGCGCGGTGCCCTTGTTCTCCCAGTTGTGGCCGTCGGTGGAGCGGTAGACCGCGACTCCGGGGCTGTTCCAGTAGCCCTTCGTGCGGTCCTCGCCGTACCAGTACTGGACCTGCTGACCGCCCTCCTCGACGGTGACGATCTGGCCGCCGTGCGCCTGGATGTGGCGGCCGTCGGTGTCGTACCAGTAGGGCTGGAAGTAGCCGGCCGCGGTGCTGCCCGGGTCCTGGACCGCCGGGTAGTCGGTGTAGGTCACGGGCGTCGAGGTGCGCGGCACTCCGTCGTCGGGATCCGTGGCCACGGCGGCCGAGGCCGACTGCGCTCCTGTGCCCAGGAGTGCTGCGACGAGCAGCGCGGCCACCGCCGCGGCGGCCGTTCGTGGTCGAGACGTCATGCTGTGCTCCTTTGCACCGGGGACTTCGCGCATGTTCACGCAAACATCAGGCTTCCACGGGGCTCTGATGACGTCAACATCCGAATCCATTCGGTCGCCGGATACCGACGGCTGCGCGGGCCGATCCTCGCTGCTCGACCTTCCGGCGCGAACGCTCCGCCCGGTTGGAGGGCGCGCTCCGCGAACCGTCGATCATCCGATGCCGCCCGAACCGCGACCGCCCCCGGGCCGGAGGGCTCGAGGGCGATCGGACGTGCGGTGCGGCCTAGCCGCCGACCGCCTTCCGGATATCGATCTCAGGGCTGCGAGGATCTCGCGCGCTCGAGGATGGCCGCGATCACGGCGGACTTCGCCTCGGCGTAGTCGTTCCCGTCCTCCCAGCGCCGGAGGAGGAGAGACGCCTTCGTGCTGCGGTAGAGCTCGCGGTCGGCCGGGTCGGTGCGCAGCCGGTCGCGCAGGAGGAGGTACGCGTCGATCGCGGGATGACCCTCCTCGTAGATGTGGACGTGGGCGTCCCGTCCGGGCGTGCGGATGAGCCGGTGCCCGGGCTCGCGGGTGCGCAGGACGTAGCCGGCCGCGAGCAGCGGCGCGACGTGGTCCTCCTCCGCCGTGACGTCGGGCACGACGACGAGCACGTCGACGATCGGCTTCGCGGGCAGGCCCGGGACGGAGGTCGAGCCGATGTGCTCGACCCGCACGCCCGGGACGGCCTCGAGGATGCGCCGCCGGTGCTCCTCGAACACGGCGGACCACTCGGGGTCGTGCTCGTGCAGGGCGAGCTCGAGCGGCTCCGGTCCGCCGACGAGCTCGACGGAGACGACGTCGGGGCGGCGGGGGGAGCGGTGCGGAGTCACCGGGTCATCCTGCCAGGGGTGCCGCAGGGCGGGTGCGGTTCACTGGAGCGGTGAGCACCCTCCTCGTCACCGCGCACCCCGACCGCGACTCCCTCACCGCCGCCCTCGCCCGGCGGCTGCGGGACGAGCTCGGCCCCGACGGAGTGGAGACGGCCGACCTCGACAGCGAGGGCTTCGACCCGCGGTTCGGCGCGGCCGACCGGGACCGCTACCGCGGTGTCGGCCCGGTTCCCGACGACGTCCTCCGCGAGCAGCGCCGGCTCGACGGCGTCGACCACCTCGTGCTCGTCTTCCCCGTCTACTGGTGGTCGATGCCCGCGCTGCTGAAGGGCTGGATCGACCGCGTCTTCCTCGCCGGCTGGGCCTTCGACATCGACCCCGTCCACGGCACGCAGCGCAGGCTCGGCGCTCTGACCGTCCACCTCGTCCTCGTCGCGGGGGACTCCGCCGGGACCTACGAGCGGCACGGCTACGAGCAGGCGCTGCTGACGCAGATCCAGCACGGGATCATCGACTACTGCGGAGCCCGGCGCGGCGCAGCCGTCTTCGTCCACGAGTCCGAGCGCGAGGACGACGCGAGCCGCAGGGCGGCGGTCGAGGACGCGGTCGAGCGGACCGTGGAGGCGATCAGGGCTGATCCGCCTGCAGCGCTCCAGTGACGAGGGCCTGCACGAGGGTGTCGGCGTCGTAGTCCGGATCGTGGGCGGCGCCGATGCAGAGGTTGCCGATGCCCTTGAGGAGCATGTAGCCGCTGAGGCTCGACGCCGGGATCCGGGCGGGTCGTGCCGCCTCGAGCAGGTCGCCGCAGACGGGGACGAGCCGCTCCACGAAGTAGGCGTGCAGGGCGTCGGATCCGGCACTGTCGCCCTGGAGCGCACCGGCGAGGCCGTGCTTGGTCACCAGGAGGTCGACGAAGTGGGCGACCCAGGCCCGGAGGGCGGCCTCCGTGGTCGCGCTGTCGGCGAGCAGCCGTGGGCCCGCCTCCGCGCAGGCCTCGACCTGGTGGCGGTAGACGGCGACCACGAGCTCCGAGCGGGTCGGGAAGTGCCGGTAGATCGTCCCCATGCCGACGCCGGCCTCCGCAGCGATCTCGCGGACCGGCGCGTCCACGCCGGAGGCCACGAACACCGTCGCCGCGGCGGCGAGCAGAGCGTCGCGACTCGTCCGCGGTCGGCCGGGCGTGCGGGGCGCACGGTCGCTCATCGGTTCTCCTTGCTTGTCGGAGCGGCGCTCCGTAATGCCTCCGAGCGCAGCTCCACCACGTTCCGGAGCAGTGCTCCGCAATGTTCCGGAGCAGCGCTCCGACGATTGTGCCAGAGCGCCGCCACCCAGGAAGGACCCTCGTGCCCACTCCGCTCCTCGACTCGTCGACCCCCGGTGAGCACCGCCCGATGCGCGGTCCGCACGGCCGAGCGCGACCCCTCTCGATCCGTCGCGAACGGCCCGTCGTCGAGGGGCGGACGGGCCGTTCGCGACGGATGAGCGGAGCGGGTCCTGCCGTCAGCGCGGGGCGCGCAGCCCGGCGAGCGGGCCGTCGTGCAGCGGCTCCGTCTCCCAGCGGACGCGGGCGGTGCGGTCGGGAGCGAGCTCGACGTGCAGGCGGTGCGGGGTCTCGAGGAACACGACGTCGACCAGCACGCTGTCGCCCGAGGGTCCGGCGCTCGCCGCGAACGGCCCGTCGACGGTCCAGGCTCCTGCGCCGGGCGTCACGGCGAAGCGCTCGTCGCCCTCGATCAGCGCGAGCGTCCAGCCGCCCTCGTCGGCCGTCACCTCGACGGCCTCGGGCCACGATCCGACCGGCGTGTAGCTCCCGGTCGCGGGGGAGGCGCCCTCGAGCGGGCGAAGGGCGAGCTCCGACAGCCGGTCGGCCAGCCGGGCGTCGGCCTCCGCCGTGGACCCGCGGCCGACGGCGGGGAGCAGGTGCTCCCAGGCGAGCGCGAGCAGCGTCTGCGTGTCCGAGGTCTGGCCGGTCAGCGCGATCACGAGCTCGTGCTCGGGCACGATCAGGCTGAATTGCCCGTACGCGCCGTCCGCGCGGTAGCCGTGCAGCGACCGCCAGAACTGGAAGCCGTAGCCCTGCTGCCAGTCCGGTCCGCCGTCCTCGTGGGTCGGGACGTGCGCGCGGGACGCCTCGGCGACCCACTCCGGCGAGAGGATCCGCTGGTCGCCCCAGCGCCCCTCCTGCAGGTACAGCAGTCCGAGTGCAGCGGCCGCCTCGGTGGTGGCGTGCAGCCCGCTGTAGCCGAGCTCGCGCCCCGAGTCGTCGCGATGCCAGGCGACCTCGCCGATGCCGAGCGGATCGAGCAGGCGCGGGCGCAGGTAGTCGGTCAGCGACTGCCCGCTCACGCGCTGCACGATCGCGGCGGCGGCGAAGGTGCAGGGCTGGTTGTAGGCGAAGACGCTGCCCGGCTCCTGCTCCGGCGGGAGGAGGAGGAAGCCGCGCACCAGGTCGACCGGGTCCCTCTCCTCGGCGCGGTCGATCGTCTCGGCGGAGTGGCCGCTCG
Source organism: Rathayibacter sp. AY1C2 (assembly GCF_002931195.1). Taxonomy (NCBI): domain Bacteria; kingdom Bacillati; phylum Actinomycetota; class Actinomycetes; order Micrococcales; family Microbacteriaceae; genus Rathayibacter; species Rathayibacter sp. AY1C2. The sequence continues at coordinate 6,964 of NZ_PSWG01000030.1, forward strand.
CCATCGCGAGGACGTGGCGGACGCGGATCGCACGCGAGCGCGGGTCGGTGATCTCGTCGTCGAGCTCGGGGAAGTACGAGAGGACGGTGGCGTCCAGATCGACCGGGCCCTCCGCGACCGCGAGGCCGACGGCGGTCGCGGTGAAGCTCTTGCTCAGCGAGTAGAAGAGGTGCAGCCGCTCGGCCGAGTACGGCGCCCACCAGCCCTCGGCGACCACGTCGCCGCCCTGCACGACCATCAGCCCGTGCAGCTCGACGCCGGGAGCGGCCTCGACCCCGTCGACGAAGGCCAGCACTCCCTCGGCGTCGACGGAGCGGGCGGACGGGGTGCTTCTCGGCAGTGAGCGCGTCATCCTCCGATGCTACGACCGGGGCGGCGCCGCCTCCGCCCGGGGGCAGGGGCGGCGCCGCCTAGGCGGTCGGCTCGGCGGGGAAGGGGCCGAGGCCGAGCAGGAAGCGGAGGATCGCGTCGGCCGGCACGCGCAGGGCGGGGCCGGAGCCGAGCTCCCACTCCGCGTCGGTCGGAGCGAGGGTGCGACCGCGGACGGCGGCGCGGATCGCGAGCGGCGCGCGCTGCAGGCGGTCCAGGGCCACCCCGCCGGTGATGCGGGAGGAGAGGGCGAGCGGCTCGGGGGAGAGGGCGAGCTCGACGCGGACGACCTCGACCAGCTCGGCGACCGAGCGGGGACCGGCGCCGGCGCGGCGAGCGGAGGCGAGAGCGGCCAGGGCCGGGGCGATCTCGGCGGCAGGGGGAGGGGAGGAGGCCTCGCGGGCGCCCATCCGCGTCGCGAGGCGCTGGCCGGTGCTGCTCGAGAGCCGCACGACGAGCTCTCCGAGCAGGGCGTCCCGGGAGACGGCACTGGCCGCCTCGCCTTCCGTGGTGGAGGGCGAGGCGGCCAGGACGGCGAGGCGGTCGAGCCTCTCGGCGACGAGGGGGCGCCAGTCGTTGCTGACGCCCGTCTCGTCGACCGAGGGCCCGGTGCTCAGCGGCAGGAACCGCGACCAGTCGGGCACGACCGCAGGGCCTAGCGTCCGCCCGAGCGGCGCTTGTTGTAGACGTCGAAGGCGACCGCGAGCAGGAGCACGAGGCCCTTGACCGCCTGCTGCCACTCGATGCCGATGCCCATGATCGACATTCCGTTGTTCAGGACGCCGATGATGAGGCCACCGATGATCGCGCCGCCGATGGTGCCGACGCCGCCCTGGACCGCCGCGCCGCCGATGAACGCGGCCGAGATGGCCTCGAGCTCGAAGCCGTCGCCCGCCTTCGGGCCGGCGAGGTTGAGTCGCGCGGTGAAGACGAGGCCGGCCAGCGCCGCGAGGACGCCCATGTTGACGAACAGCCAGAAGGTGACGTTGCGGGTCTTGATGCCGGACAGCTCCGCGGCGTGCAGGTTGCCGCCGATCGCGTAGACGTGGCGGCCGAAGACGGAGCGGTTCATGACCACGCCGTAGATCAGGACGAGCACGGCGAGCACGATCAGGGTGACCGGGATGCCCTTGAAGGTGGCCAGCGCGAAGGAGAAGGCCGCGATCACGACGGAGACGAGGACGAGCTTGGTGACGAACCAGGCGCCCGGCTCGACGCTCTGCGCGTACTTCTGGCGGCCGCGGCGGGTGCGCACGGACTGCACGGCGAAGGCGACGATCGCGAGCGCGCCGATGACGAGCGACAGCGGGTCGAGGTCGGTCTCGCCGAACAGGTCGGTGAGGAAGCCGTTGCCCAGCGCGCGGTACTCGGTCGGGAAGGAGCCGATGTTCGCGTTGCCGAGGACGACGAGCGCCAGGCCGCGGAAGATCAGCATGCCCGCCAGGGTCACGATGAACGCCGGGATTCCGACGTAGGCGATCCAGAAGCCCTGCCACGCTCCGACCAGGGCGCCGATGAGGAGGGAGAGGATGATCGACAGCCACCACGGGAGACCCATGTTGACCGCGAAGACGCCGGAGATCGCTCCGACGAACGCCGCGACCGAGCCGACCGAGAGGTCGATGTGCCCGGCCACGATGACCATCACCATGCCGATGGCGAGGATCAGGATGTAGCCGTTCTGGACGATCAGGTTCGAGATGTTCTGGGGGCGGAGGAGGATTCCGCCGGTCATCACCTCGAACAGCAGCACCACCACGATGAGGGCGATGAAGATGCCGTTCTTGCCGAGGTCGCCCAGCACATGGCTGAGGCGCTTCGTGAAGGCGTTCTCGGTGGGCTTCACCTGCGCACCGGCCGCGGTGGACGGTTCGTTCTGCAGATCGGTCATCGTTGCTTCTCCTGGGTCATGAGGGTGAGGACCGCCTCGGGCGTCGCCTCGGCGATGGGCAGCTCGCCCGTGATCCGGCCCTCCGACAGCGCGTAGACGCGGTCGCAGATGCCGAGCAGCTCCGGCAGCTCGGAGGAGATGACGATGATCCCCTTACCCTGCGCCGCGAGCCGGTTGATGATGGTGTAGATCTCGTACTTCGCACCCACGTCGATGCCGCGGGTGGGCTCGTCGAGGATGAGGACGTCCGGGTCGGAGTAGATCCACTTCGACAGGACGACCTTCTGCTGGTTGCCGCCGGAGAGCTTCCCGGTCTTGGCGAGCACGGTCGGCGACTTGATGTTCATGCTGCCGCGGTACTCGTTGGCGACCTCGAACTCGCGGTTGTCGTCGACGAGTCCGCCGCGGGCGACCTTGTCGAGCGACGCGAGCGAGATGTTCCGCTTGATGTCGTCGATGAGGTTGAGGCCGTAGTGCTTGCGGTCCTCGGTCGCGTAGGCGAGCCCGTGGGCGATTGCCTCCGAGACGTTGCGGATCTTGATCTCCTTGCCGGCCTTGAAGACCTGGCCGGAGATGCGGCTGCCGTAGGAGCGGCCGAAGAGGCTCATCGCGAACTCGGTGCGCCCGGCGCCCATGAGCCCGGCGATGCCGACGATCTCGCCGCGGTGGACCGACAGGTTGACCTTGTCCACCATGACCCGGGACGGGTCCTGGGGGTGGTGGGCCGTCCAGTCGACCACGCGCAGGATCTCCTCGCCGATGTGCGGCGTGTGGTCCGGGTAGCGGTGGTCGAGGTCGCGGCCGACCATGTCCTTGATGATGCGGTCCTCGGTGACGTCGTCGTGAGCGATCGTCTCGATGGTCTTGCCGTCGCGGATGACCGTGACGGTGTCCGCGATCTTCTTGATCTCGTTCAGCTTGTGGCTGATGATGATCGACGTGATGCCCTGCTCCTTGAGGTGCAGGATCAGATCGAGCAGGTGGTCCGAGTCCTCGTCGTTCAGGGCGGCGGTGGGCTCGTCGAGGATGAGCAGCTTGACCCGCTTGGAGAGCGCCTTCGCGATCTCGACGAGCTGCTGCTTGCCGACTCCGATCTCCATGATCTTGGTGGTCGGGTTCTCGCGCAGACCCACGCGGGCCAGCAGCGCCGCCGCCTCCTGGTTGGTCTTGTTCCAGTCGATCAGGCCGCCGAAGCCGCGCACCTCGTTGCCGAGGAAGATGTTCTCCGCGATGGAGAGGTAGGGGCTGAGGGCCAGCTCCTGGTGGATGATGACGATGCCCTTCGCCTCCGAGTCGCGGATGCTGGAGAACTGCATCACCTCGTCCTCGAAGACGATGTCGCCCTCGTAGGTGCCGTGCGGGTAGACGCCCGACAGGACCTTCATCAGCGTCGACTTGCCGGCGCCGTTCTCCCCGCAGATCGCGTGGACTTCGCCGCGCTGTGCGTTGAGCGTGACGTCCTGGAGCGCCTTCACGCCCGGGAACGTCTTGGTGATGCCGCGCATCTCGAGGATGTTCGAGGTCACGCCGCCTCCCTTCCTTCGTAGTGGGGGAGGGCGCCCAGTGGGCGCCCTCCCGGGGTGTTCCTTCTCGGGTGAGGAGAGAGGACTAGCCGTTCACTTCCGCGTCGGTGTAGTAGCCGCCGTCGACGAGGACGGACTGGATCTGGTCCTTGGTGACGATGACCGGCTCGAGCAGGAAGGACGGGACGACCTTCTTGCCGTTGTCGTAGGTGTCGGTGTCGTTGACCTCGGGCTCGGTGCCCTCGAGCACGGCCTGGGCCATCTTCACGGCCTCCTTGGCGAGCTCGCGGGTGTCCTTGTAGATGGTCGCGTACTGCTCGCCGGCGATGATCGCCTTGACGGAGTCGAGCTCGGCGTCCTGACCGGTGATGATCGGGAAGTCGGAGCCGACGGTGTAGCCGGCGTCGGTCAGAGCCGAGATGATGCCGCGGCTGAGGCCGTCGTAGGGCGAGAGGACGCCCTGGACCTTGGAGCCGTCGGAGTACGTCTTGGTGAGGATGTCCTCCATGCGGCTCTGGGCGACCTCGCCGTCCCAGCGCAGCGTGGCGACGGTGTTGAAGTCGGTCTCGCCGGACTTCACGACGAGCGTCTTGTCGTCGATGTACGGCTGGAGGGTGTCCATCGCGCCGTTGAAGAAGAACGTGGCGTTGTTGTCGTCGGGGCTGCCGGCGAACAGCTCGACGTTGAACGGGCCGGCGGGGGCGTCGGCGGCCTTCGCGCCGGTGAGGTCGGTGAGACCGAGGCCCGCGAGGAGCGAGGTGGCCTGCTGGACGCCCACCTTGTAGTTGTCGAACGTGGCGTAGTAGTCCACGTTCTCGGAGTCGCGGATGAGGCGGTCGTAGGCGATGACGGGGATGTCGTTGGCCTTGGCCTCCTCGAGCACGCTCGTGAGGGTGGTGCCGTCGATCGAGGCGACGATCAGGGCCTTGGCGCCCTTGGTGATCATGTTCTCGAGCTGCGAGACCTGGGTGGGGATGTCGTCCTCGGCGTACTGCAGGTCGACCTTGTAGCCGGCCTCCTCGAGCTGCGACTTGACGTTGTTGCCGTCAGCGATCCAGCGCTCGGACGACTTGGTCGGCATCGCGACGCCGACGAGGCCGCCGTCGCCGGATCCCGAGCCCGAGCCGCCACCGGTTCCGGAGGAGCAGGCGGCGAGGGAGAGGATCATCGCTCCGCCGGCGATGCCGGCGATGAGAGCGCGCTTCATTGTGGTCACTGTGATTCCTTCGTCATTGAATGCAGTGGATGCAGGGCCGCCCTCGGGATCGGGGCGGAGATGTGATGCCATGTGAGCGATCACATTGCGTCATGCTAGACCCGACGGCGCCGTTCGTGTCAACGCGCACGTCTCGACTCGGTAACGGGACACCGGCGGCCTCGCATACCGCGTCGTCCGCTCCCCGACCGCTCGTGTCAAGGGTCCCCGGCCCCGGAAGGGAGCCGGAGCCGTCGGCGTTGCGTTCAGCACTGTCGAAAGGACGCACACCATGACGAAGACCTGGTTCATCACCGGCGCCTCGAAGGGCTTCGGCCGCGAGTGGGCCGAGGCGGCGCTCGAGCGCGGCGACTCGGTCGCCGGCACCGCCCGCCGGATCGAGACCCTCGACGCCCTCGTCGAGGAGTATCCGGACACGTTCCTCCCGCTGACCCTCGACGTGACCGACCGCGCGGCCGGCTTCGCCGCTGTGCAGGCCGCGGCCGAGCGGTTCGGCCGGCTGGACGTCGTGATCAACAACGCCGGCTACGGGCACTTCGGCATGATCGAGGAGCTCACCGAGGAGGAGGTCCGCGCGCAGCTCGAGACCAACGTCTTCGGCGCCCTCTGGATCACCCAGGCCGCGCTGCCGATCCTCCGCGAGCAGGGCTCGGGCCACATCGTCCAGGTGTCGAGCATCGGCGGCATCAGCGCGTTCCCCTCGATCGGCGCGTACCACGCGTCGAAGTGGGCGTTCGAGGGCTTCACCCAGTCGCTGGCCGCCGAGGTCGCCGGCTTCGGGATCCACGTGACCCTCGTCGAGCCCGGCGGGTACTCGACCGACTGGTCCGGTCCCTCCGCGTCGCGCAGCGAGCCGATCGCCGCGTACGACGAGGTCCGGGAGGCAGCGAGCCGACGCCCCTCCGCCGCTCAGCAGGGCGACCCGCGGGCCTCGCGCCTCGGGATCCTCGCGGTCGTGGACGCGGACGAGCCGCCGCTGCGGATCTTCTTCGGGCGCGCGCCGCTGGGCATCGCGACGGCGGACTACGAGTCGCGCCTCGAGACCTGGAAGCGCTGGAACGACGTGTCGATCGCCGCTCACGGCGAGTGATCCCGGGCGGTCGCGGCGCGAGGGCGTCGCGGCCGCCGGTCAGCGCGAGGCGGTGACGCTCGCGCTCCGGGGGACGGCCGTGGATCCGCGGACGACCAGCTGCGGAGCGATCGGCGCCGCCTTCTCCGGCCGGTCGCCCTCGATCAGGCTGAGCAGCGCGGCCACGCACCGGCGTCCGAGCTCCACGAAGTCCTGGCGGACGCTGGTCAGCGGCGGCCAGTAGAACGCCGCCTCGGGGATGTCGTCGAAGCCGATGACGCTGACGTCCTCCGGCACGCGGACCCCGCGCTCGTGGAACGCGCTCATCAGTCCGAGCGCCATCTGGTCGTTCCCCGCGAACACCGCGGTGAAGTCGAGGAAGCGCGAGAGCTCGAGGCCCACGCGGTGGCCGCGCTCGGCGCTCCAGTCGCCGAGCAGCGGCGGGCGCAGCGGGATCGAGCGGTGGTCGAGCTCGGCGAGGTAGCCGCGCATCCGCGCCTCGGCCTCGATCCAGTCCTGCGGGCCGGCGAGGTGCACGATCTCGGTGTGCCCGAGGTCGATCAGGTGCCCGGTGGCGATGCGGGCGCCGGCCATCTGGTCGACGTAGAGCGCGTCGTCGCGGTCGTCCTCGCTCGTCTGCAGCGTCACGTGCGGGATGCGCAGCGCGACTCCGGAGAGGATGTCGAAGACGCGGATCTGCGGGGCGACGACCACGAGGCCCTCGACCGCCTGGTTGAGCAGATGCCGGATCCCGGCCTGGATCGACGCGCCGTCGGTGCCGTCGACGTTGGCCGTGACCACGAGGTAGCCCGCGTCGCGCGCCGCCACCTCGATGGCCTGGATGCTGGAGGCCGGACCGTACTGCAGGCTCTGCGAGGACAGCACGCCGACGGTGCGGGTGCGGCTGGTGACCAGTGCCCGTGCGGCGAGGTTGGGGCGGTAGTCGAGCTCGGCCATCACCTCGAGCACGCGCTTCTTCGTCTCGGCGCGGAGGCTCGGGTGGTCGTTCAGGACGCGGGAGACGGTCTGGTGCGAGACGCCGGCCGCGCGGGCGACGTCGTAGATGCTCGGCGCCCGCGACGCGGGCTTGTCTTCCGGCATCGGGGCACCGCGGCTCTCTGTGATCGGCGCCTCCGACGCAGGACCGGGGCGCCCTCACGGGCGGCTCGCCCGTCCGCGGGCGCGTGTGAGCACACTTTACGTCCCTCGGCGCGGGGGCCTGCACACCGACGGAACCTCGACGGCTCGGACGGGGTGCCGCTCCCGGATCGGCCGGACGTTCCGGCGCCGCTGGTGCGGGCGCGCCGGAACGGCGCGATCCGCGCTTCCGCCCGGCGGTCGTCGCAGCGGGTGGTCGCCGCGGTCGGGTCAGCCGTCGAAGACCTCGGCCGAGGCGGAGGCCGCATCGGAGCGGAGCGCGGCGACGAGGTCCTCGGGACAGTCCTCGAAGGCCGTCCTCTCCGGACCGGGAGGCGTGTGCGCTCGGACGTCGACGACGGATCCCTGGGGCGCGACGGCGTCGGGCGATCACAGGCGCCGCCCTGCGGTCCGGGGTACTTTCCCGCGTGTGAACGACAGCGACGAGAAGTCCGGGAGAGGCTGGCGCATCGATCTCGGCGAGCCGCCGGAGAGCGTGTCCGGCGATGTCGTCGACGCTCTCGATAAGGTGTCCGCGGAATTCGCGGCATTCCGGAGCGGGACTTCCGGCGAGGGCGGAGAAAGGGCCGCGGCCCTCCGCGGAGCCGCCCGACTCGGGGCCGGAGAGCACCGGCTCGCCGTCGCCTCGGGGCTGACGCGGGAAGGCGTCCGCGCCTTTCTCGCGGGGGGATGATAAGCCGTCGGAGAGGCGGTTTCCCCGTGCCTCGACGAGCCGGCGCCGAAGGAAGAGAAAGGCCTCGAGAAGGCGCGGCATCCGGAGAGATCGGAGACGACGAATGGACGACGAGGAGTGGGCTCGGTACCTTCTCGCGATGGAGCGCCGAGCACCGACGAATCAGGACGGGGCGGCCGCGGAACGCCGTGACGCGATGCTGGCGGCCGTCCTGCGGGAGCTCGACGCGGTCGATCCGTACGGACTCGAGCCGGGTCGCGAGGACGGCGCTCCCCGCGACGAGCACGCGTCTGAGGCGGCCCCGATCGCGAGCATCCTCCTGCGCCGAGGACGGATCACCGGCGAGGAGCTCGACTCCGTCTGGCGGTTCTGGTTCGGCGAGCCGCTGAGCGCCCTGCTCGGCGACGGCTTCGCCCCGCTCCTGGCGCGGCTCGACCGGCTCGCTCCTCCCTCGGCGGAGGACTGACGGGCGTCGGCTCCCGGCGGCGGACCGGCCGCGGTCCCGGCGTCCCGGGTCGCTCCGCCTAGCTCCGCTCGCGGAAGAAGCGGATGAGCTCGCGCAGGGCCTGGAGCGTCGCGCTCTCGGCCTCGGCGTCGTCGAGGTCGTCGAAGGAGGTGCGGAGCCCGGCGGCGTCGGCGTCGGCGGCGGACTCGAACGCCATCGACCACTCCGGGAACAGCCGCTCCCGGATCGGCTCCTCGAGGAGGGTGCGCAGCTGCGCGTGGCGCTCGTCGGCGGCGATGACGGCCATCCGCTCGCGCAGGACCTCGTCCGGCCCCTCGAGCACCTGGAGGAATCGGCCGTCGCGGTGCAGGAGCATGCCGGTCAGGCCGAGGCGCTCGTTGTTCGCGCGGCACTGGGCGAGCAGCGCGGGGAGGTCGGCGTCCGTGAAGCCGGCGGAGGTGCGGCTGGAGTAGACGAGGGAGAGCATGGCGTCCGTTCCGGGTGGGGGAGGCGGGCGCCTCCGCTCCCAGTGGACCACCGACAGCGCCTCCCGCACGGCCACTTCCGCCGGCGGCGGCGGGCTGCTAGAGCTAGCCGACCGTGATCGGAGCGGCGGACGGACGGGTGCCCTGCCGCATCCAGACGAAGAACCCGACCAGGGTGAACGCGCCGTAGAAGACGTACATCAGCCCCGACGCGTAGTAGCCGGCCGAGAACAGCAACGGCACGCCGACCAGGTCGACGGCCACCCAGATGAGCCAGAACTCGGTCCAGCCCTTCGCCATGCCGTAGGTGGCGAGGACGGAGCCGACGAAGATCCACGCGTCGCTCCAGACCGGCTCGTAGGAGCCGAGCGCGCGGAACACCGGGGTCAGCACCGCGGTGCCGCCGACCATCCCGAGCACCAGCAGGCCGCGGGTGCGCCACGACGCCCAGCGCGGCTCGATCAGGGTGGTCGAGTCGTCGGGGCGGTGGGTCCACCGGTACCAGCCGTAGACGCTGACCAGGATGAACATCACCTGCCGCCCGGCCTGGCCGAGCAGGTTGACGGGGTTCGGAGTGCCGAACAGGGCGCCCATGAAGACCGTGAACAGCAGCACGTTGCCGATGAGGCCGACGGGCCAGGCCCAGACCTTCCGCCGCATCCCGCCGAGGGCGCTGAGGAGCCCGAAGACGTTGCCGATGACCTCCCGCCAGAGGACGGTCTGCTCGCCGATGACGATCTGCGCGTCGAACAGCCAGTGCACGAGGTCCACGAGGCCTTCTTCCTGAGTCGGGGTGCCGGGTGGTGCAACCCTGCCCCATCCCGGGCCATTCCCGTCGCGGGCTGATGAGGGCGCCGCGCTCGGACCACGCTGGATCCCGCTCCGGGGCGGGGAGCGCGACCGGCGACCCGCTGTGCCGCCGCGACCGTAGGCTGGCGGGATGACGTCCCGGGTGCGACTCCTGCTGGCCTCGTCGCACCCCGGGCCGACCGTGACGGTCACCGTGCTGGCGACCGTGATCGCGGCGGCGTCCGGGCATCCGCTCGGGCAGGTCGTGCTGGTGGCGCTCGCCGTGCTGCTCGGGCAGCTCTCGATCGGGCTCGCGAACGACTGGATCGACGCCGACCGCGACCGCGCGGTGGGGCGCACGGACAAGCCGGTCGCGCAGGGGCTGATCGGCGTGGGCGCCGTCCGCATCGCCGCACTGGGGACGGCCGCGGCCGCCGTGGTGCTCTCGCTGCTGCTCGGACCGGTCGCCGCGGTCGCGCACCTGGTGCTGGTCGCCGCGGGCTGGGCCTACGACGCGGGGCTCAAGCGCACGGTCTGGTCGGTCGCTCCCTTCGTGGTCGCCTTCGGGCTGCTGCCGGTGGTGGCGGTGGCGGCGGGCGACGGCCGGGTCCCCGCCTGGTGGGCGATCGCGACCGGCGCCGTGTTCGGCGTCGCGATCCACTGCACGAACGTGCTCCCCGACCTGGTCGACGACGAGGCCACCGGGGTCCGCGGCTTCCCCCACCGCCTCGGCCTGCGGCTCTCCGGAGTCGTCGCCTTCGGGTCGCTGGTGGTCGCCGCGCTGCTCGTGCTCGTCGGACAGCTCGTCGGCGACCAGCCGGTGCGCGGGACGGGCGTGGTGCTCGCGGTGATCGGGACCCTCGCGGTGGTCGTGCTCGCCGCGGCGGGCATCCGCCTGGTGCTGACCGGCCCGCCCACGCGCACCCTGTTCCGGCTGGTGATCGCGGCCTCGCTCGTGCTGGTGGTCGAGCTCGGGCTGGCGGGCGCGCGGCTGGTCGGCTGACCGGCCGCCCTCAGGACCAGCGCATCGCGTAGACGCGGGCGAGCAGGTCCGAGGTCGGCAGGGCGAGGGCGGTGCGGAGGAACGCCTCGCGGCCGCGGTGCGCGAGCGTGCCGAGCGGGCGTCCGAGCGCCATGTTCGCCTCCGCCTGCCGCGCCGCGCGCCGGGCCGCGGTGGTGCGCCGCCGGGCGAAGCCGGGCCAGGGGCCGGCCTCGCCGCGGCGCACGACACCGGCCAGGAGGGGGGCGAGCTCGGCGGCGTCGAGCCAGCCGAGGTTCATGCCCTGCCCGCCGATCGGACTGATCTCGTGCGCGGCGTCGCCGATGAGCACGACGCGGCCGACGCCCATCCGCTCGGCCTCGCGGCGCCGCACCTGGAATCCGCTGAGCATCGTGCACGTCTCCGGGTCGGCGTCGGCGCCCGTCCGGTCGCGGACAGCGGCGGCCAGGGCGCGCGCGGCCTCCTGGTCGGGGGCCTCCTCGGGCCGCCAGGCGGGGGCGCCGAGGGAACGGTCCGGGCCGCTCAGGGCGACGTACCGGCGCCGACCGCCCGGGAGCGGGAAGGACTCCACCACTCCGGCCGGGCCGACGTCGACCAGCGCGGTGCCGGTGAGACCGCCGGGCTCGGGGTCGGCGAAGTCGCCCATCACGTAGCGGTCCGGGTAGTCGCGGCCGGTGGTGCGGATCCCGAGCAGATCGCGGACGGTGCTGCGTGCGCCGTCGGCTCCCACGACGAAGGCGGCGCGGACGGAGACCGGCTCGCCGCCCGGTCCGGTGCCGGTCGCCTCGACGGTGGAGCCGCGACGGAGCAGGCCGGTCAGCGCGACGCCGGGGCGCAGCGCGTCCGGGGCCGCCGCCTCGAGGCGCTCGCGGAGGATCGCCTCGGTGCGGTGCTGGTCGAGGGTGACGACGTAGGGGTGCGTCGCGGAGGCGCGCGCGAACGAGAGCGTGCCGAGCGTGCGGCCCCGGCTGCGCGCGACGCCCTCGCGGACCCGGGTGGCCTCGGCCAGCACGGGAGCATCGGCCCCGATCGCGGCGAACGCGTCGAGCGACGGCGGATGGATGCCGATCGCCCGCGAGCCGCGCGGCACCGAGGAGCGCCGCTCCCACACCTGCACGTCCACTCCGGCCCGCGCCAGGAGCGCGCCGAGCAGGAGTCCGACCGGACCGCCGCCGACCACGAGCACGTCCGTCTCCGCTGTCACGGGTCGAGCCTAGGGAGCGGCGGCGCGGCGGGCGAGGGGGTGCGCTCGACCGCCGCGCGTGCTCAGGGTGCGAGCGGAGGCGTCAGAGCGCGTCGACGGCGGCGAGGATCTCCTCGGTCTCCGTGCGCGTCGTGTAATCGACGTGCACGTCCGCCGTGCGGACGATCCGGTCGACGTCGACGACCAGGACGGTCGGGTACGGGACGGCCGGGGTGTCGTCGGCGTTGCTGTCCTTCACGGCGAAGCCGAGCGCGGTGTGCGCCTCCTGCGCCTCGCCGCTGGGGGCGGTGACGATGCCGAGAGCGCTCGCGAGCGTGTTGCCGGGGTCGGAGACGACGGTGAAGCCCAGGTCGCCGTTCGCGACCGCCGCGCGCGACCCGTCGGGGGTCTGCGGGCTGATCGCGACGAGGGCGACTCCGCGCGACGCGAGCTCGGGGGCGAGGGTCTCGTTGTAGTGCTTGAGCGTGATGTTGCAGTACGGGCACCAGGCTCCGCGGTAGAAGACGAGGACGGCCGGGCCCGCGCCGAGGACGTCCGCGAGGTCGACGGTGTCGCCGTCGACGGTCACGACGGAGGCGGCGGGAAGCGCGTCGCCGGCGGTGACGGCTCCGCTCGGGGCGCCGGCGGCGACGAGGTCGTCGCGCTCGCCGGAGAAGACGGCGGCGAGCTCGGGGCCGACCGTGTCGTCGAAGCCGACGGTGAACTCGTCGAGCTGGGTGCGGACGGAGGTGCTGGTCATCGGAAGTCCTTCGGTCGTGACGGTCGTGGTCCCCCGTCCGGGAGCCTAGGCACGCGGGGGACCGGGCGCCGGGCGCCCGTCACGCGGCGTCACACGACGGCCGACGCGTGTCGGCCGGCGTGCGTGGGGCCCGGCCCCGTCGCTCCGTCAGTCCGGGGCGACGACCAGCTCGCCGCCGGCGGAGCGCGAGACGCACGGCATGATCCAGCGGTCCTGCTCCTCGGGGGTCAGCACCAGGTCGCGGTGCTCCGCCGTCCCGCCGACGAGGCGCAGGCGGCAGGTGCCGCACGTGCCCGACTCGCAGGAGGAGTCGACGTCGATCCCGGAGGAGCGGAGCGCGGTGAGGAGCGAGCGGTCGGCCGGGACCTCCACAACGGCTCCGGTCGGCTCCCAGACGGCGGCGAAGGGGACGGCCCGGTCGCCGACGGCGTCGACGCCCGCGAAGTCCTCGACGTGGATCCGGCTCGGGCGCCAGTGCATCGTGAGGGCGAGGACCTCGTCGATCAGCGCGGACGGACCGCAGCAGTAGATCCGGGTGTCGTCGTCGGGCTCGGCGACGAGCGGCCAGAGGTCGAGCCGGCCGTGGATCGCACTGTGGTGCACGAGGGAGCCGTCGGCGGAGAACTCGTCGAGCCACGCGGTGTCCTCGGGGGTGCGGCTGAGGTAGACGACCTGCACGGCCGATCCCTGCGCCCGGAGCTCGGCGGCCATCGCGCGGATCGGGGTGACCCCGATCCCGCCGGCGATCAGGAGGTAGCGGGCGGCGGGCCGGAGGGCGAAGGTGTTCGCGGGCGGCGCGGAGGAGAGGACGTCGCCGACGCGGACGTCGTCGTGGAGGCTCCGCGATCCGCCCCGGCCCCCGGGCTCCCGGCGCACCGCGATCGCGTAGTGCGACGGCTCCGAGGATCCCGGCTCGACGAGGCTGTAGCTGCGGCGCTCGCCGGAGGGGGTCGTGAGCGTGAGGTGCGCGCCGGCCGAGTAGCCGGGCAGCGGGGCGCCGTCCTCGCTCCGCAGCACGAAGCGGGTGACGGCCGAGGTGAGCGCCTCGCGCTCGGCCACCACGAGCGGCAGCTCAGCCACGGAGCACCAGCTCGTCGCCCACGCCGAGCGTGCCGCCGTCGAGGACCTCCGCGTAGACGCCGAGGAGCTCGTGGCCGTAGGTCTCGTGCAGCAGGCGAGGGACCGGCAGGTCGCGCCGACCGGTGCCCGGCTCGACCTCGGTCGCGGCGCACCGCTCGGTGGCCTTCGTGATCCGCAGCCGCAGCCCGCCCGCGGTGAGCTCGCGCCCGAGCAGCTCGAGCTCGCTCCACGCGGGCAGCCCCTCGAGGTGGATGTTCCCGCGGAACCGCAGCGGATCGACGCTCCGGCCCGTGCGCTCGGCGAGGTCGCGGACACTCGCCAGGTTGATCAGCGAGACGTACTCCATCTCGACATCGGAGTTGTGGGCCGTGTCGGTGTAGCGGCGCCCCGCGTCCTGGGCGATCACGGGCTCGACGCCGGGCGGCAGGTCGAGCACGCGGGCGGCGAAGGAGCGCAGTGCGGCCCGGCCGTCCTCCGCGCCGAGGTCGGCGGAGAGGACCCGGTGGCCGCGGACGTCGACGGTGAGCACTCCGCTGCCGGGGTCGAGGTGCGTGGTCAGGCCGGCGAGGCGCGCCTCGGCGACGAGCACGAAGTACTCGCGCTTGGAGATGCCGTGCCGCATGCCGGGCCGGTAGGCGCCGCCGGGGCGGGCGAGGGCGATCGTGCGGTCGAAGGGGACGCCGCGGCCGGCGGTGAGCTCGACGCGGGGGAGCGGCTGCGGGGTCAAGCCCTTCACCGGGTAGACGAAGAGGCCGTCCACGCGTGTCGTCATGCCCCCATCCTGGCGCATCGCCGGGGAGCCGGCAGGGCCGTCGCGGCGCAGCGGAGCGCGAGGGACGGACGCGGCGCCGTGCGGATCCTGCGAGGGCGGGCGGAGGGATCCCCTCCGGCGGGCCTCGTCAGTACTGGAGGGAGAGGCCGACCAGGGGCGGGACGACGAGCGCGCCCAGCTCGACGATCGCGACGCTCGCGCCGACGCCGAGCGTGACGGCCGAGAGCAGCCGGGCGCGGTCCTTCCGCGCGACGCCGATGACGCCGACGATCGCGGTCGCCGTCGCGAGCACGAGCATCGTGACCCCGAGGGCGGCGAAGAGCGCCCCGATCTGCGTGGTGTCGAAGCCGCCCTGGAACGCGAGGACCGGGATGGCCGTGGTGAGCGCGGTCCGCCCGATCTGCGCGAGGACGAGGACGATCGCGAGGACGAGGCCGACGAGGCCGACGACGTCGCGGGGCCGGGGCTGGGGGGCGGGGACGGAGGCGGTCACGCCGTCGAGCCTAGAGGCGGGCGCGGCGGCGGGGCGAGTGCCGAAGGGTGTCGCCGAGCTCGGTTTTTCGTCTCATGACCGGCGCCCCTGGCGGGCTTCCTCCGAACGAGAACCGGCTTCCCGTGACTGCTCGGCACCCTGTCATGCACTTCGTGCTCACGAGTGCTTCGGAAGGAGGAACGCCGGGAACACCTCAGCGAATCTCTCGGCGGTGACTATGAGCCATTGAGCGAGATCAGGAGCGGTGGCCTCGTCGCGCCACTCGCCGGTTTCGCGTAGGAGGACCTGGCTCGACAGGTTCCCCGGCTCATTGAGCCACTCGAGATCCGCGCCGACGGCAGCCTCGATCTCCACGCGATGGTCGAGCAGGCGGGCGAAGAGCGCCTTGTCCTCTCGGATCTTCAGCGCACAGGAGACGCCGGCGGGTTCGCGGGACGACAATCCGAGGACGATGACGGATCCGGGCACGCCGAGACTCACGTCGACAGTGGATCCGGTCGATCCGCTGGGCCAGGACGTGATCCTCGTCTGGAGACTCTCGCCGAGGTCGTGGACCTTGAGGAAGAACGCCTTCCTCTGCGCGAGGAGCGGCCGGGTCCCAGGCACCCGATGTCGATCCTGGTCGATCTCCAGCCCCGCGAGATCGGCGAGGTCTTCGGCGCGGAGGAACTGCGCCGGATCGGCCCGGCCCTCGCGATCGAAGGTGAGACCCTCGGACTCGAGGAACTCGCGCGGAGGATCGGTCCGGTCCGAGTCCATCCATCTGAAGCCCGGCGCTATCGTGCCGCCGCTTTGAAGTACTCTCCACGCGCCTTGCATCGGGTTGCTCGCGAGGACGGCTGCGACGGGTTGAGGGTAAGAGCCGGCGACCAGGGCGACCTCGCCGTAGGACGTCCATCTGCCGGCGGGGATCTCGGCGACTATTGAGGCCACGACGCTCCGCATCGCGGAGGGCTCTGCCCCGCCGGACGACGTCAGGTCTTCATCAGGACCAGGCCACAGAGCGATGATCCTCTCTGCGAGAGCGGCGCTGCGCTTCGCGATCTCCGGAGCGCCCCACTCCTCCTCGCCCGCGATCTCCTGATTAAGGCGAAGGCCACTCTCGGCCAGCATCCTGCGCTTCTGGTCGAAGGGGCGGTTGCTGAGCTCGCTGTTGTACCCGGTGAGAGTGAGGTTGCCGATCGTGTGGACGAGGCGGTCGTGCTCATAGGCGAGATCGGATCCGTCGGGCAGGCCCCGCTCGAAACCACGCCGTACGGCGTCGGTCAGGGTCTGAGGCAGGACGTGCTCGATGGTCAGGTTGCCCGGGTCGATAGTCTCCTTCGACTCGTAGGACTCCTCGAGCCACAGCAGGATGAGCTTCTTCTGAGCGGCCCGACCCTGCCAGTAGAACGGGACATTCGTCACCGCCTCCCGCACCTGCTTGTCCGTGCCGTAGTACTTGCGGCCGCGCGACAGGTGCTCGCGCAACGCGACGTCGATATCGGGGGCATCGGCAATGGCGCTCACTGCTTGAAGGAGCGTTCGATTCAAGCTCGCAGTCGCGCGCCCGATGACGATGCGCCGGACGAAGTAGGACTCGAGGTAGGTCAGGGCCTGAAGCACCTGATCAGCGGACGCGGTTCCTGCAGCCCGCCGGTCCAAGAGGCGCATGACGACGGGATACGCAGTCGTCGAGCCCCATGCTCGGATCCGCGTCAGGCGTCTCTGGATTCGGTTGTCGACCTCGAGCGAAGGATCGAGAATAGCCGCGAGTACGTCGCCCAGCTTCGCGATTCGCACGACCTCGGCCACGATTTCCGCCGGGCCGGCGAGCTTCTCTAAGCGCTTCTGCTGCCCTGTATACGTGTCCGACTGCTTGGCGCGTTCGTCCGTCTGCACCAGGTCGAGCCAGAACAGCAACTCGAGGCTGTCTGCACTGAGCTTCTTCTCCAGAGGCAACCAGACCGATTCGTAGACCTCGACGCCGCTGTCGCCGAGCCGCATGAACAGATAGTTCTTCAGGAGATCCGACTGGGTCAGCTGAAGGCCGGTGTTGTTCAGCGATTCGAAGATGCGGTGTGCATTGTCCCGGGGCTCTGCCGTCACGACGACGAGGGCGAGGCCGTTGACTATGACGTTCTCGATCTCCTCGAGATCGTGCGGATCATCCGGGTCGTCGGCCGCAGCGATCTTCGAGCGGAAGTGGTTGTACGCCTCGCCGATCCGGCCGACACCTCCTGCGTCCGGAGCCGACCGAATGACCGCCAGGTAGGATGCTCTATCCGCCTGCGTGGGCAGAACTTTCGCCGGCTTGTCCTTGTCGTACACATTGACCAGGTACTGCGCCTGGATGCCCTCAGCCTTTTCGGCGTCGCCGGTCTCGTTCAAGTGGTCTCGGAGGGCGGCCAGGAGGAGCGTGAGGGTCGTCAGGCGCTGCTGCCCATCGACCACGAGCAGCTTCGAGACGCCGACAACCGAGAAGTCGGGACTCTGGGCGAGTACCAGCGAGCCGATGAAGTGCGTCGCGGTGGGCTCCTCGCGGCGGGTGTTCGCGAGCTCGGCGATGTCGTTCCACAGCTGGTCGAGCTGCGGCTTCCCCCATGAGTAGACCCGCTGGTAGAGCGGCACCTGGTACTGCTTCTTACCCTCCAGCACACCGGCGAGGTTCGTCTCCGCTGCCTTGACCATTCTTACCTCCGCGTTGAAGTGTCTTCAAGATCGGCTTGCGCCCGTGGACGGCGCCTAATGATCGGCGGGCGCTGCCACTGAGAGGCCGCCCCTATTCGGGGTGAGCTCGAGGACGGTCTGGTCCGAGTCGGTGAGAACCGGGATCCCGTCGGGCAGCGTGTGGAGCGCCCGGGCGAGACGGCTGAAGGTCGTTCGAGCCTCGAGAGTTCCTTTGCCGGCGAAGGCGATGAGAATCCTGCTCGCGTCGATCTGCAGAACGCTCAGATCATCGAGGAGCCCGACGAGCTGCACCTGTCGTGCCGCGATCCGCCCGAGCTCGTCGCGGAGGACCCCCTCGACGGAGAGCAGCGACCGGTCCGGATTCGCATGCTCGGCCGCGACCCTCTCGAGCACCGCGATCCGAGCTCGAAGAGAGAATCCCTCGTACATCTGGGCGACGATGCGTTCGAATTCCCTCATCGGATCGTCGCGCTTGCCCACGAGTGCGACGAGGAGCTCGGGCGCGTACACCCGGTCAACGCCCTCGTACTTGGCCACGACATCGAGCCAGCGGTCGAGACGATCCTCGTAGCTGTTTGCAAGCGCATCGAGCGCACCGAAGGCATGGGCGGCTGAAGAGATCGCCGGGATCCTCGCTTGGTCGAGCAGGTAGCCGGCGACTTTCCGCGTCTGCTGCGCCGCGGTGACCAGTACCGATCGGTCCTCCTCGTTGGCCCGATTCTCGATTCCGAGCAGTGTCGTCGTTATCCTCTCAAGCTTCTTGTTCATCTGGTGCTGCGCGAGCATATCCCCGGCGACGGCAAGACCCACCGTGGCGATAAGTGGTCCGGCCGCAGCAGCGGCGCCCGTCCCCGCCACTGCCGGGACGAGCCGAGCATGAGCCGAGAGTTTCGTCGACCCGGCCGCCCGGACGATTCCGCGGAACCCGCCCCCTACTGCGGGAACGAGATCGCGAGCGACCGCGCCGGTCGGGAGGATGACGCGGTAGAGGCCCTCAGCGGATCCGGGCGATCGGGTGAGGCCGCCCGCGGCCTGAC
Source organism: Rathayibacter sp. AY1C2 (assembly GCF_002931195.1). Lineage (NCBI taxonomy): Bacteria > Bacillati > Actinomycetota > Actinomycetes > Micrococcales > Microbacteriaceae > Rathayibacter > Rathayibacter sp. AY1C2. The sequence goes on from NZ_PSWG01000030.1 coordinate 25,577, forward strand.
CGATCGCCTTCGCGAAGGCCCCTGCGGTCTGAGCCACGAGACCCGAGGCCACCTGGCCGGCCGGTGTCGGCACGCGACTGATGAGCAAAGCATCGCGATTGAGGAGCATGCGGAGCATCCCCTCGGTGCTCGGTTCCGACGGCGTCGGGACCAGGGGGACGACGACAGCTTCTTCGGGATCCACGGCGCCTCCAGCTGGTGTGTGTATCTCATCCTGTCAGTCGGCGGGGACCGAGCCGACGCATCCCGTTCGGACCGATCAGTCGGCAGCGCTCCTGAAAAGGGACCACCCGGATGCCCGTCCACTGGTTATGGCGCGATGACCCGAGTGCGGTATGTCAAGGTCCGTTCTGCAATGTCCTGTTCGCCTGCCGCCCCTTGCCCGCGCGCCGCTCCGCGCGCACGCTGGAGTCATGACCGCCTGGAGCCCTCTCGAGATCGTCGGCGCCGTGTCCATCGCCCTCGCGCTGATCGGGCTCGCCGTCGCGGCCGTGGCGGTCGGAGCGGGCGACGAGATCGCGTTCATCGGCGTGCTGGTCGCCTTCGCGGTCGCGGTCACCGGGCTCGGCCTCCACATCGCCGGCCGCGAGGCGCGATACCGCCGCGACAACCGGTGACTCCGAAGCGCTTCCGCCGCGACGACCGCTGAGGAGGTGCGCTCCCGCCGCGGCGGCCGCTCAGCGGGACGCGCCCCACCGCGACGGCCGCTGATCGGGGGGCGCCCCGCCGCGACGGCACTCGGCCGGTCAGTGCCCGAGCTCCACCAGCAGCACGCCGGCGATGATCAGGCCGATCCCGCCGAGCATCGTCCAGGTCAGGGGGTCCTGGAACAGCCAGCGCCCGAGCACCGCGGTCAGCGCGACTCCGACCGCCGCCCAGATCCCGTAGGCCACCCCGATCGGCATGCCCTGCGCGAGCGCCCCGGCCAGCAGCGTGAACGCGACGACGTAGCCGACTCCGACCACGACGTACCAGCGCTTCCGGCCGTCCGTCGCGGGCTTGAGGCTCATCGTCGCGGCGACCTCGGTGAGGATCGCGCCCGAGAGCAGCAGCCAGGCCATCAGTGCGCCGCCCGGCGCGCGGCCTGCGCTCGCTGCGAGCCGATCTCGACCATCAGCACGCCCGCGATGATCAGCACCAGCCCGATCTTCATCACGCCCGTCAGCGGCTGACCGAAGAGCACGGCCGCGAGGACCGCCGTCAGCGCGACGCCGCACGCGCCCCACACGCCGTACGCGACTCCGATCGGCATGCCGGCCTTGAGCACCCGGCTGAGGAGGACGAACGCCGCCAGGTAGCCCGCCACCACGAGGGCGTACCAGCCCGGCGACTCGATGGCGGCCTGGAGGGCGAGCGACGCCGTCACCTCGGTGAGGATCGCGCCGGTGAGGAGCACCCAGCTCATCGCGTGCCGTCGGATCGCGTCATCCGGCCAGCGTAGGTCGGGCGCGGAGGCGTGCGCCCGCAGAACGAGAGCGCAGTGCCCGGAGACGGGGTGGGAACGATCGTTCTCCGGGCGGCGACGCGCTCACCGCGCGAAGTGCTCGCGCACCTCCGCCTGCCAGCGCTCGCGGTCCTCCTCCGTGATGAACGCAGCCTCGAAGGAGTTGAGCGCCAGCTGCTCGAGCTGCGCGTCGTCCATCCCCAGCTCCTCGACCAGGGCGCGGTAGTTCTCATCCACGTAGCCGCCGAAGTAGGGCGGGTCGTCGCTCGAGACCGTCACGACGAGTCCCTCGCGGAGCATTGCGGGCAGCGGGTGGTCGGCCATCGTGTCCACCGCGCGCAGGGCGACGTTCGACAGCGGGCACACCGTCACCGGGATGCGGCGCTCGCGGAGCATCGCGACCACCTCCGGGTCCTCCATCGCGCGGATCCCGTGGTCGATCCGCTCGACCTTCAGCAGCTCGACGGTGGCCGCGACCGTCTCGGGCCCGCCCTCCTCGCCGGCTTGCGCGACCAGGCGCAGTCCCTCCGCCGCGGCGCGCGCGTAGACGTCGACGAACAGCTCCGGGCCGAAGCCCACCTCGTTCGAGTCGAGCCCGACGCCGATGACGTGCTCGCGCCAGGGGAGGATCGCCGTCAGCATCTCGTCGGCCGCGTCGGCGCCCAGGTCCCGGAGGAAGCACATGATCAGGTCCGTCGAGATCCCGTGGGTCTCCTCGCTCCGGCTGAGCGCACGGGTGATCCCGCTCATCACGGTGTCGAGCGCGACGCCGTTGCCGAGGTGCGTCTGCGGGTCGAAGAAGATCTCGGCGCGGCGGACGTTCGCCTTCTGCGCCCGGTCGAGGTAGCCGGTCGCGAGCTCGAAGAAGTCCCGCTCCGTCTTCAGCACGGTGAGGTTCGAGTAGTGCAGCTCCAGGAACGACGCGAGGTCGGTGAAGGAGTACCGCGCGCGGAGGGCGTCGAGGTCCTCGGTGGGCAGGGCGACTCCGTTGCGGCGCGCCATCTCGACGATGTGCTCGGGCTCGATTCGAACGAGGTGGGCTTCGGGCCGGAGGGGTTCGTTGAGGTCTACGCGCGCGCCGG
>NZ_PSWG01000031.1:0-26470 GCF_002931195.1 Rathayibacter sp. AY1C2
GGCCCCGCCCCCGGCTAGGCTGACCCCCGCAAGCAGAGGAGACCGCGGATGCCCGACCACGCGACGCGCGGCAACAACCTCGACCGCGTCCGGCGGCACAACCTCTCGGCGATCGTCCGCCTCGTGCACCGCGGCGGCCCCCGCTCCCGCTCGCAGCTGACCCGCCTGACCGGCCTCAACCGCTCCACGATCGCGGCGCTGGTCGGCGAGCTGGTGGAGCTCGGCATCGTGCGCGAGCGCGAACCCGCCACACCGAACCAGGTCGGCCGGCCGAGCCCCGTCGTCGAGGCCGATCCCGGAGTCGTCGCGCTCGCCGTGAACCCCGAGATCGACGCCGTCACGGTCGCCGTGGTCGGCGTCGACGCCGTCGTCCGCCGCCGCATCCGCCGCTCCGCCTCCGTCCCCACCGCCGAGGCCGCCGCCCGTCTGGCGGCCGAGGCGGTCGCCGAGCTGCTCGCCGAGCTGCCCGAGGAGACGCGGACGGTCGGCATCGGCGTCGCGGTGCCCGGCCTCGTCCGCGACACCGACGGCCTCGTCCGGGTCGGCCCGCACCTCGGCTGGGACGACGAGCCCTTCTCCCGCATGCTCGCGGACGCGACCGGCCTGCCCGTCCTCTCGGCGAACGACGCCAACCTCGGTGCACTCGCCGAGAGCGTCCTCGGCGTCGGCCGCGACGTCTCGCACCTCGTCTACCTCAACGGCGGCGCGAGCGGAGTGGGCGCCGGCGTCATCGTCGGCGGCGCGCCTCTGCACGGCATCGACGGCTACGCGGGGGAGATCGGCCACACCCTCGTCAACAGCGCGGGCATCGACTGCCACTGCGGCGCCGTCGGCTGCCTCGAGACCGAGGTCGGCCGCGCCGAGCTGCTCACCGTGCTCGGCCTCGACGAGAGCGAGCGGCTGGAGGAGGCGCTCGCCGCCTCCGAGGACCCGGCCGTCCGCGCCGAGGTCGAGCGCCAGCTCGGGCACCTCGCGGTCGCCCTGCGCAACGTGATAAACGTGTTCAACCCGCAGCTCGTGGTGCTGGGCGGCTTCCTCGGGGCGCTGATCGGAGTCGCGCCGGGGTTCCTGGAGGAGTGCCTGGGCCGCGGCGGCCCCTTCCGGGTCGCGCTCGACTCCGTGCGCATCGTTCGGACCGAGCTCGGCGCCGATCTGCTCATGCTGGGCGCCGCCGAGCTCGCCTTCGAGCGCCTGCTCGCCGACCCGCTCGGCACTCCGCTCCACCCGGTCTGACCCGACGGCGGGCCGAGGGGTGGCGCCGCTGTCCGACACGTGATCGAATTGATTCGACCGAGCGGCGTGGAGCCGACGAGGTCCGCTCCCGCGCCGAGGACGACACCGGCCGCACCCCTCCCTCCCACCCCGCTGCGCCCTGCGCAGGAAGGCACTCCGTGTCCACTCCCGCCTCGACTCCGACCGGCTCCCTCCCGGTGCACCGCCACCCGGGCGACGCCCTGACGGCCCGCCAGCGCCTCGTCTACGTGATCGTCCTCGGCTCGCTGACCGCCCTCGGGCCGTTCACGATCGACCTCTACCTGCCGGCGTTCCCCGCGCTGCAGAGCGAGCTGAACGTGTCGGAGGCGGCGGTCCAGCTGACCCTCACCGGCACGACCCTCGGCTTCGCGCTCGGCCAGCTGGTCGTGGGCCCCTGGAGCGACGCGGTCGGCCGGCGCCTGCCGATCCTCCTGGCCACCTCGCTGCACGTGCTGGCCTGCGTCGGCGCGGCGCTCGCCCCCGAGATCGTCACCCTCGGCGTCTTCCGCTTCCTGATGGGAGCCGGCGCGGCGGCGGGCGGCGTGGTCGCGATGGCGATGGTCCGCGACCTCTTCGGCGGACGCCCGCTGGTGCGGATGCTGTCCCGGCTCGCCCTGGTGTCGGGCCTCGCGCCCGTGCTCGCGCCGGTCATCGGCTCGCAGCTGCTGCTGATCATGGACTGGCGCGGGATCTTCGTCTTCCTCGCCGCCTACGGCGTGCTGGTCGTCGCGGCCGTCGGCCTGCTCGTCGTCGAGACCCGGCCCCGCGCCGCCCGACACGAGCGCGAGCACCGCTCGCTCGTGCAGCGCTACCGGGCCGTCCTCAGCGACCGCGTGTTCCTCGGAGTGGCGGTGATCGGGGGCATGACCTTCGCCGGCCTGTTCACCTACCTCTCCAGCTCCTCGTTCCTGTTCCAGGGCCTCTACGGATTCGACGCGCAGCAGTACGGACTGCTCTTCGCCGTGAACTCGCTCGGCGTCGTCCTCGGCGTGCAGGCGTCCTCCTACCTCAGCCGAAGGATCGGGCCGCAGTGGATCCTCGCGATCACGACGCTGACGCTGTTCACCTCCGCCGGCCTGATCGCCCTCTTCGACGTGCTCGGGCTGGGGCTCTGGGGCACGCTCGTCCCGCTGTGGTTCTTCATCGCGTCCTGCGGCTTCAGCTTCCCGTGCGTGCAGGTCCTCGGCCTGGTCAACCACGGCCGGGAGGCGGGGACGGCCGCGTCGCTGCTCGGAGCGGTCAACTTCGGCACCGCCGGACTGCTGTCGCCGATCTCGGGGGTCTTCGGCGCCGGCTCGGCCGTGCCGATGGCCGTGGTGATGATGGCGACGGCGACCGTGTCGATCCTGGCGCTCTGGCTGATCGTCCGGCCGAGGAGCGTCCCGGCGCTGCAGGACTGAGCGCTCGTCTCCGGGTCCCGGCGATCCGGCAGGCCCCGCTCCTGCGGCTCCTCGCGGGCGTTCCGGCCCCCGCTGGATCCGCTCCCGAGCGCCGCTGCTACAGTCCCCTCCCATGTCCTCCCGCGACTCCTCCGCCCTGCTCGCCGAGCTCTCCGACCCCGACCGCGACGTCCGCCTCCGCGCGGCGATGACCCTGGGCGAGCTCGCCGAGCCCGCCACCGCCGAGCCCCTCGCCGCGCACCTGTGGGAGGAGCCGGACTTCTTCGTCCGCGACGTGCTCACCTGGTCGCTCGGCCGCCTCGGCTCCGCCGCCGTCCCCGTCGCCCGCGAGGCGCTCGGCCGCGAGCCCCGGGTGCGCACGCAGGCGCTGCACGTGCTCAGCAAGATCCTCGACCCGGCGACGCTCGACGACATCGCCCCGCTGGCCGCCGACTCCGAGCCCGCCGTCGCCGCGAAGGCCCGCTTCGCGCTGGGCCGCCTCGGCGACGAGCGCGCGCTGCCGGTCCTGCTCGGCCTGCTCGGCGACGACGACGCGGAGGCGCAGAACGTGCTCACCGACGTCCTCGCCTCCTTCGGCGCCGCGGCCGTCCCCGGTCTGGAGCAGGCCCTCCGCGAGGGGTCCGCGCCGGTCCGCCGGCATGCCGCCGCCGCCCTCGGCTACCTGGGCGACGACGCGCGTCCTGCCGTCGACGCGCTGGACGGGGCCGCCGGCAGCGACGACTCCGCGCTGGCGGTCTCGGCCGTGATGGCGCTCGGCTCGATCACCGGTCCCGACGCGGCCGCCGCCCTCGAGCGGGCCTCCGCCTCGGACGACTCCCGCGTGAGCGCCGTCGCCGCGCGGCTCCTCGCGCGCTCCTCCGAGCCGACCCGGCTCGACGCCCTCCGCGCCGCCCGCCTGGCCCGCGCGGCCGGCTGAGGCGCGCCGCGAACCCCCGCGGGGGAAGGCCGGGGATCCGCAAGGCCGCTCGAACCCTGTCATGAACCCCGCCGCGCGGACGCCGGTCTTCCGATCGGTCGGCCGCGCCGCCCCGCAACCCCCAGCGGGGGAACGCCGGGTGACGGCATCATGTCCGGATGGATCACCGCGACGACCGCCTGTCGACCGAGCCCGGAATCGCGCGCCCCGACGCCGTCCAGCGTGCGCGGATGCGCGAGCAGGTGCCGTCCGACGACGTCGCCGCCCGGCTGCTGACGAAGGAGGCGGCCCACCGGGTCTCCCGCCGCTGGCCGCTGATCTCCGCGTCGCTCGCGATCCTGCTCACGGTGCTGCTCGCCGTGCTGATCGCCTTCCGCCCCACCTCGGCCTTCCGCTTCGACGTGGAGTGGATGGACGAGATCGTCGAGCACCGCTCGCCGGTCTGGGACATCCCGGCCCTCGTCATGAACACGGTCGGAGCGGGGCTCGTCGGCACGACGCTCATCCCGCTCGGCATCGTCGCCGTGCTGCTGGTGTTCCGCAGGCGGTGGGCGGCGCTCTACTACGCGATCGCCGCGCTGGTCAGCGTGGGCGCCACTCAGCTCGTCAAGGAGCTGGTGGGACGCGCCCGCCCGGCCGACATGCTCGTCACCAGCGACTACGGCTCCTTCCCGTCCGGCCACACCGCCAACGCGGCGACGACGGCGATGGTGCTGGCCCTGGTGTTCCCGCTGCTGTGGGTCTGGATCGCGGGCTTCCTCTACACCGTGGCGATGATGGCGAGCCGCACCTACCTCGGCGCCCACTGGCTGAGCGACACCGTCGGCGGCCTGCTGCTCGGGATCGGCGTGGCGCTCGTGGTCTGGGCTCCGCTCGCCGGCCGCCTGCGCACCGAGGCCGAGCTCCCGCACCCGCCGATCTGGATCCGCCGCACCACCTGACCGGCGCAGCGCTCCCCGCGAGGGCTTCGAGCCCCTGAGGATCGGCGCTCGAGGAGCGCGGAGGCTCGCGGATCAGGCGAAGGCGGCGAGGGAGTCGAGCTCGTTGAAGGTGTAGACGTGCAGGCCCGCGAGGCGGTCGCCCGCCGCCGCTTCCAGGCGCGCGACGAACGAGGACGGGTCGAAGCGGCGTCCGCGGAGGAGCCCGCCGGCCACCGAAGTGCTCCGCTTCAGGAAGCCGAGCGAGGAGCCCACTCCGATCCGCGCGCCCAGCGTCAGCAGCCGCGAGCGCTCGACCGGCCCCGGCACGCCCGCCCACAGATCGGCCGTGATCCCCGTCTCGCGCAGCCGATCGGCGTAGCGGACCACCGCGTCCACGTCGAAGCACATCTGCGTGACGATCGAGCGGATGAACGGAGCGCGCTCGCGCAGGTGCCGCTCGATGCTCTCGTCGGAGAGGTGCGGGTGGCCCTCGGGATAGCCTGCGATGTCCAGGGCCAGCCCGGGTGAGATCTCGCGGGCGTCGCGGATGAGCTCGAGGCTCGTGGAGTAGGTGCCGGCCGCCGAGGACGCGTCGCCCGAGATCACGAACGCCTCGTCGATCCCCGCCTCGCCCATCCGCCCGAGGACCCGCTCGAGTGCGGCGCGGCCCTCGACGTTCCGCGCCGCCAGGTGGGGCACCACGCGGAACCCGCGCCCGGCCAGCGCGACCGCGCAGTCCACGGTCCGCTCGGTCCCGTGCTTCGGCAGGCTCGTCACGGTCAGCGTCACCGCAGAGGGGTCCGGGAACGCCCGTGCGGCGCGCTCGCCGATGTCGTCGGCCGGGATGATCTCGAAGCGAGCGCGGGTCATCGGCCCAGCCTGCCACGCGGAGCCGGAGCGGCGCGGGTGGTGGCCGCGGCCGCACGAGTGTCGGAGGGGCGCCCTAGCCTGGAGCCGATCGCCGCCCGGTGGTCGCGGAAGGAGTCGCGTGTACCTGGAGTCCGGCCGCGTGGTCACGAGCCCCACCGACCTGTCGAACTGGGCGGCCTGCGAGTGGGCCGTCCTCCGCCGGTTCGACGCCCTGCTCGGCCGCGCCTCGCGCCTCGAGGCCGAGAGGGACGGGATGCTCGAGCGCACCGCGGTGCTCGGCGACGAGCACGAGCACCGCTTCCTCGCCGAGCTGAAGCGCACGCACGAGGTGCTCGAGTTCGAGCGCCCCGAGCCCGCCGGCTACCCCGCGGCGGCCGAGGCGGCCGTCGAGGCGATGCGCGCCGGGGTCGACGTGCTCTACCAGGCCACCTTCTTCGACGGCGAGTTCCTGGGCTTCTCGGACTTCCTCCTCCGCACCGCCGACGGCGCCTACGAGGTCTACGACACCAAGCTCGCCCGGCACGCGAAGATCCCGGCGCTGCTGCAGCTCGCCGCCTACGCCGAGCAGATGCAGGCGCGCGGCATCCGCGTGGGGGAGCAGGTGCACCTCGTGCTCGGTGACGGCTCCGTCACCAGCCACGAGCTGGCCGTCGTCGCCCCGGTCCAGCGGGTGCAGCGCGCCCGGCTCCGCGCCGTGCTCGACGAGCGCCTCGCCGCCGACGAGCCGCTGGCGTGGGGCGATCCGCGCTACCCCTCCTGCGGACGCTGCGCGGTCTGCGCGCCCGAGGTCCAGGCGCACCGCGATCCGATCCTCGTCGCCGGGATGCGGCTCGACCAGCGGGCGAAGCTCACGGCGGCCGGCGTCCTCACCCTCGACGCCCTCGCCGAGCACGACGGCCCCGTCCCCGGCCTGGGCGCGGGCACGCTCGAGGGCCTGCGCGCCCAGGCGCGGCTGCAGCTGCGGTCGGAGTCCTCGCCGGTGCCGACCGTCGAGGTGATCGACGCCTCCGTGCTCGCCGGGCTGCCCGCGCCCGACCCGGGCGACCTCTTCTTCGACTTCGAAGGCGATCCGCTCTACACCGAGGACAACCGCGAATGGGGCCTCGACTACCTCTTCGGCATGGTCGACGACCAGGAGCGCTTCACCGCGCTCTGGGCGCACGACCTCGCGGCCGAGCGCCGGGCGCTCCTCGACTTCCTCGCGCTCCTGCGGGCGCGCCGGGCCGAGCACTCCCGGATGCACGTCTACCACTACGCCTCCTACGAGCGCAGCCACCTGCTCTCGCTCGCGCTCCGCCACGGGGTCGGCGAGGAGGAGGTCGACGCGCTCCTGCGCGACGGCGTCCTGGTCGACCTGTACCCGGTGGTGCGGCGGGCGCTCCGCGTGGGCTCGCGCAGCTACTCGCTCAAGAAGCTGGAGCCGCTCTACATGGGCGAGGAGGAGCGGGACGCGTCCGGCGTCACGAACGCCGCCGACAGCATCGAGATGTACGTGGAGGCGCGCGCCGCACAGAGGGCCGATCCTGCCGAGGGGCAGCGCGGGCTCGACCTCGTCGCTGAGTACAACGCCTACGACTGCCGCTCCACGCTCCGCCTGCGCGACTGGCTCCTGGAGCTCGCTCCGCCGCGCGAGGAGCTGCCGCCGCTGCTCGAGGTCGAGATCCCCGTGCCCCGCGAGCCGCACCCGGTCGCGGTCGCACTGCTGGCGCAGGTCGAGGGGATCGAGCCGCGCGAGCGCACGGCCGACCAGACCGCGCTCGCCCTCGCCGGCGCGGCGATCGACTACCACCGCCGCGAGGCCAAGACCTTCTGGCAGGAGCACTTCGACCGACTCCGGCAGCCGCTGGACGAGTGGGCGGACACCCGCGACGTCGTGATGATCGACCGGGTCGAGGTCGTCCGCGACTGGGCGAAGCTCCCGCGCGCCCGCACGCAGTCGCGCGAGCTGCGGATCCTCGGCCGGCTCGCTCCCGGCAGCCGGCTCGGCACCGGCTCATCGCCGTACCTGGTCTACGAGGCCCCGGCGCCCCCTGGTGCACCCTCGCCCGGTCCCGGTCTGCGCGGCGCCTCCGAGCGCTCCGAGATCCTCGCGGTCGACGACGACGGGGAGCGGATCGTCCTGCTCCTCAAGGAGGGCCTGAAGGCGGGGGAGGATCCGCACGACGACGCTCCGGTCGCCCTCGCCCCCGCGCCGCCGCCGCGCGCCGCGCCCCAGCCCGAGGCGATCGCGGAGTGGGGCGGCGAGGTCCTCGACGCGCTGCCCGCGATGCTGGCCGATCCGGCGCTCGACGTCCTCCGCCGCGTGCCGCCGGGAGCCGTCGCTCCTGTGCAGGGCGACGACGTGATCGGCGCGGTCGTCACCACTCTGCTCGGACTCGACCGGGCGACCCTCGCGGTGCAGGGTCCGCCCGGCACCGGGAAGACCTACGTCGGCTCCCACGTGATCGCACGGCTGGTGAACGAGCACGGCTGGCGCATCGGCGTGGTCGGCCAATCGCACTCGGTGGTCGAGAACGTGCTGAGCGCCGTCGTCGGCCGCGGCGTCGATCCCTCCCGCGTAGCGAAGGTGCCCAAGAACGGCACGCCGCCCGAGGCGCTCGAGGCGGCGCCCTGGGCGCCGGTGAAGAACGCGGCGGCACTCACCGCGGTCCTCGAGGAGGGCGGCGGCTGCGTCATCGGCGGCACCGCCTGGACCTTCGCGAACCCGGTCACCGTGCCGCGCCGCTCGCTCGACCTCCTGGTGGTCGACGAGGCCGGGCAGTTCTCGCTCGCCCCGACGATCGCGTCGGCCGTCTCCGCCCAGCGGCTGCTCCTGCTCGGCGATCCGCAGCAGCTGCCCCAGGTGAGCCAGGGCGCGCACCCGGAGCCGGTCGACGAGTCGGCGCTCGGCTGGCTCGCCGACGGGCACGACGTCCTCCCGCCCGAGTACGGCTACTTCCTCGCGCAGACCCACCGGATGCACCCGGCGCTCTCCGACGCCGTCTCCGAGCTGTCCTACGAGGGCGCGCTGCGGTCGCGGGCGCCGCAGGTGCGCCACCTGGAGGGGGTCGAGCCGGGCGTGCACTCCGTCCCGGTCGAGCACGCGGGCGACACCACCTCCTCGCCGGACGAGGCGAGGCGCGTCGTCGAGATCGCCCTCTCCCTCGTCGGCCGCGCCTGGACCGACGAGCACGGCGAGCGGACGCTGACCGCGGCCGACGTCATCGTCGTCGCGCCCTACAACGCTCAGGGCGGGCTCCTCCGCACCGCCCTCGACGCCGCGGGCCTCGAGGAGACCCCGGTCGGCACGGTCGACCTCTTCCAGGGCAGGGAGGCGGTGGTCGCCATCGTGTCGCTCGCCGCGTCCTCCGGGGCCGACGTCCCGCGCGGAATGGAGTTCCTCCTCCTGCCCAACCGCCTGAACGTCGCGGTCTCGCGCGCGAAGTGGGCGGCGTACCTGGTGCACTCGCCGGCGCTCGCCGCCTCGCTCCCGACCTCGCTGACCGGCCTCGGGCACCTCTCCGGCTTCCTCCGCCTGCTCGAGCGGGGGGAGCGGGCCGCCCCGTGACGGATCCGGTGGCCTCAAGGCGCGCTCCGCTCCGATTCCGTCGGTGCTCGGCATGGTGGACGACGCGATCCGTCGGTACGGTGTCCCCATGAGAATCCTCCTGGTCGGCGCCGGCGGCGTCGGCGACGCCTTCGCGAAGATCGCCGCGCGCCGCTCCTTCTTCGAGCAGATCATCGTCTGCGACTACGACCTCGCTCGCGCCGAGCGCACGGTCGCCTGGATCGCGGAGCGGCACGGTGCCGACGACCGCTTCGTCGCCGCGCGGATCGACGCCTCCGACGCCGAGAACGTCGAGACCGTCGCCCGCGCGCACGGGGCGACCCACGTGATGAACGCCGTCGAGCCGCGCTTCGTCCCGACGATCTTCGCCGGAGCGCTCGCCGCCGAGGCCGACTACCTCGACATGGCGATGAGCCTCTCGCTCCCGCACCCCGAGCAGCCCCACGAGCTGACGGGGCTCAAGCTCGGCGACGAGCAGTTCGCCGCGGCGGAGGAGTGGTCCTCCCGCGGCCGCCTCGCCCTGGTGGGCATGGGCGTGGAGCCGGGACTCTCCGACGTCTTCGCCCGCTACGCCTCCGACCACCTCTTCGACGAGATCGACGAGCTCGGAGTGCGCGACGGCGCGAACCTCGTCGTGCACGACGCGGACGGCCGCGAGATCTTCGCTCCGTCCTTCTCCATCTGGACCACGATCGAGGAGTGCTTGAACCCGCCGGTGGTGTTCGAGCGCGACCGCGGCTGGTACACCACCGCCCCCTTCTCGGAGCCGGAGGTGTTCGAGTTCCCCGAGGGTATCGGCCCGGTCGAGTGCGTGAACGTCGAGCACGAGGAGGTGCTGCTGATGCCGCGCTGGCTCGACGCCAAGAAGGTCACCTTCAAGTACGGCCTCGGCGAGCAGTTCATCGGCGTCCTGCGCACCCTCCACCTCCTCGGCCTCGACAGCACCGAGCCCCTGCGGGTCCGCTCGGCCGGCGGTCCCGTCGAGGTCTCGCCGCGCGACGTCGTCGCCGCCGCCCTGCCCGACCCCGCCGGCATCGGCCCGCGGATGACCGGCAGGACCTGCGCCGGCCTCTTCGTCTCCGGCACGAAGGACGGCGCCCACCGCGAGGTGTACCTCTACCACGTGAGCGACAACGAGTGGACGATGGCCGAGTACGGCACCCAGTGCGTGGTCTGGCAGACGGCGCTCAACCCGGTGGTCGCGCTCGAGCTCCTCGCGACCGGCGTGTGGACCGGCGCCGGAGTGCTCGGGCCGGAGGCGTTCAGCGCCGACCCGTTCCTCGAGCTGATGGCCCGCCCCGAGGCCGACGGCGGGTACGGACAGTCCTGGCACGTCCGCGAGGACTGATCGGCGCCGCCGACCTAGGCTGAGCCCATGAGTGACGACGACGGGCTCGCCTCGGCGAGGGACGAGGCGCGCGCAGCCCTGGAGGCCGCCCGCCGACTGCAGGCGGAGGCCGCCGAGGCCCTGGCGCGAGCGGAGGCGGCGGCCGCGGCGCTGAACGCGGCGGCCGGCCCGGAGGAGGCGGAGGCCGTCGCGGACGACGTGCGGCTGGTGGCGGCGTCGGGGAGCGGAGCGGAGCAGTCCGCTGCTCCCGTTGCCCCGGACGCCGTCGATTCCGGTCCGATCGTTCCGGATGCAGATGCTCCGCCCACCCCCTCGGCGCCCGCCCCGGCCCCCGGTCCGCTCCCCGAGAGCGCCGTCGACGCCGTGCGCGCCGGGTACGCGTTCACCGGCCCGGCCCTCGAGCTCGGCGCCCTCGTCAACGGCGACGCGCGGATCGACGTGCCCGTCCGCATCCCGCTCGGCATGCTCAACCGGCACGGCCTCGTCGTCGGCGCGACCGGCACCGGCAAGACGAAGACGCTGCAGGTCCTCGCCGAGCAGCTCTCGGCCCACGGCGTCCCCGTCTTCGCTGCGGACATCAAGGGCGACCTCTCCGGCCTCGCCACTCCGGGCACCGCGACCGACGCGCTGCTCGCCCGCACCCGCGGCATCGGCCAGGACTGGCGGGCGGAGGCGGCCCCCGCCGAGTACTTCGCGCTCGGCGGCATCGGCACCGGCGTCCCCGTCCGCGCCACCGTGACGGGATTCGGCGCGCTGCTGCTCGCGAAGGTGCTCGGCCTCAACCACACGCAGGAGTCGAGCCTCGGCCTCGTCTTCCACTACGCCGAGAGCGCCGGTCTCCCGCTCGTCGACCTGTCCGACCTCCGCGCCGTGCTCACCTACCTCGTCGGCGACGAGGGCAAGGCGGAGCTCGCCGAGCTCGGCGGGCTGTCCAAGGCGACCGCCGGCGTGATCCTCCGCGAGCTGATCGCGTTCGCCGACCAGGGCGCCGACGTGTTCTTCGGCGAGCCTGAGATCGACACGGCCGAGTTCCTCCGCCTCGCCGCCGACGGGCGCGGCGTCGTCAGCCTCCTCGAGGTCCCCGGAGTCGCCGACCGACCGGCTCTGTTCTCCACCTTCCTGATGTGGCTGCTCGCCGACCTCTTCAACGACCTGCCGGAGGTCGGCGACCTCGACAAGCCGAAGCTGGTGTTCTTCTTCGACGAGGCGCACCTGCTCTTCCGCGACGCGTCGAAGGACTTCCTCGCCGCGATCACCCAGACCGTGCGCCTCATCCGCTCCAAGGGCGTCGGCATCGTCTTCGTCACCCAGACCCCGAAGGATGTGCCGGGCGACGTCCTCGCCCAGCTCGGCTCCCGCGTGCAGCACCAGCTCCGCGCGCACACGCCGGACGACGCCAAGGCCCTCCGCGCCACCGTCTCGACCTACCCTGAGAGCGACTACGACCTCGGTGAGGACCTCCAGTCGCTCCCCATCGGCGAGGCGATCGTGACGGTCATGAACGAGCGCGGCGCCCCGACCCCGGTCGCCTGGACGCGTCTCCGCGCCCCGCTCGGCTCGATGAAGCCCACCCCCGAGGCCGACCGCGAGGCGAGCGTCCAGAGGTCCCCGCTCCTCGCGCGCTACGGCACGCCCCTCGACCGCGACTCCGCCCGCGAGATCCTCACCCGCCGGCTCGACGCCGCCGCCGACGCCGAGGAGGCCCGCGCCGCCGCCGAGCAGCAGGCCGCCGACGACGCCCGCCGCGCCAAGGAGGACGCGCGTCGCGCCAAGGAGGAGACCGCGGACGCCGCCCGCCGCGCGAAGGAGCGGGCCGCCGCCGAGCGCGCCGCCGACCAGGCCGCCGAGCGCTCCCGTCGGCGCACGGCACCGACCTCCCGCGGGACCCGCACCGCCCGCCGCGACAAGACGGTCGTCGAGGAGGTGCTGGGCTCGAGCGCCGGCAGGACCCTGCTGCGCGAGGTGGTCCGCGGGATCTTCGGGACCGCCCGACGGCGCTGAGGCGGCCCGGGCCGGTCCGGGAGACGAGGCGCTAACGGGAACGTGTTAGCGTCGGTAGCATGAGTGAGAGCGGGACGACGCGGGAGCGGATCCTCCGAGCGACGGTCGAGCTGCTGGCGGACGGCGGGCGGGACGCGGTGTCGACGCGGGCGATCAGCGCGGCGGCGGGGGTCCAGGCCCCCACGATCTACCGGACGTTCGGCGACCTGCGCGGGCTGCTCGACTCGGCCGCGGCAGCCGGATTCGCCACGGCCCTCGCCGACTTCGAGCGGAGCGAGGCGCCGGCCGACCCGGTCGACGCGCTCCGTGCCGCCTGGGATCACCACGTCGCCTTCGGACTCGCCGAACCGCACCTCTACGCGCTGATGTTCACCGCGCGGCCGGGGGAGGAGTCGGAGGCGGCGCGCCTGTCCCGCGGCGTCCTCCTCGACGCGGTCCGGGCCGTCGCCGAAGCCGGCCGCCTCACCGTCGACGTCGAGCGGGCCTCCCGCCTGCTCCAGTCGGCCGCGCTCGGCTGCACCCTCACGCTGACCGCCCTCGCCGACCCCGACGACGAGCTCTCGTCCCGCTCGCGCGAGTCCGTCCTCGCGGCGATCACCACGGCGGAGGCGGGCCCCACCGATCCCGCCGCCCGTGCGGTCGTCGCGCACGCCGTCGCCCTGCGGACGGCGCTGCCGCAGATCGAGCCCCTCAGCGCGGGGGAGCGGCTCCTGCTCGACGAATGGCTCGAGCGCATCGCCGACTGACGGCCGGCGTCGCCGGAGGGTCCGTATCGCCGCCCTGTCGTCCGCGTTGTCGTAATACGGATGGCGACGGGCACGATCCGGGACCGGCTCCTACGGTCGGACCATGTCGCGAACCATAGCCGAACTCTTCTTCCGCCCCGTCTGCGCCGCCTGCTCGGCCCCGCTCGTCGCCCGCCGTGGCGCTTTCTGCTCCGACTCCTGCGCGCGGACGAACCACCTCTACGGCTGATCTCCCGCAATCGGCGCGAGGTCGTCCGCTAAGGCTGCGTGTGCGCCGGCGGCGCGAACCCGGCGTTGCGTGAGCGCGCCGCTCCGATGGACGCCTGCGCCGGTCGACCGGGCCTCGACGATCGCCCGCACCGGTTAAACAAAACGGTGCCCGTGCTGGCGAGAGCAACGGACACCGTTCGCGGAGGATGGGGGATTCGAACCCCCGAGGGCTTTCACCCAACACGCTTTCCAAGCGTGCGCCATAGGCCACTAGGCGAATCCTCCTGGCACGACCTGAGCCGCGACTCATCGATACTAGCCGGTGTCGGAGGCTCCCGCTGACCACGACACCGACACGCCCCGCTCTCCTCGGCCGCCGTCGTCGGTTAGACTGTCACCCGGCTCCCCGCGTGGCGCCATCCAGGCCAACTCCCCCAGGGCGGAAACGCAGCAAGGGTAACCGGGCTCTGGCGGGTGCGCGGGGGGTCTTCTTCCGTTAACTGGCCCGCCTGCTCCGCCGATGGTCCGCCGCACAGCCGCTACGAGGCCCTACCGACTGCGGACGCTCCTCGACAGCCGCGCGCCATGCACGCCCTCCCATCCCTGGCCTCTACTCAGCCAGGCGGAGGGACCCCCTCGGTAGGCTGGATCCGATGGTTCAGAGCATCTACATCTCGTCCGCCGAAGGTCATTCGGGCAAGTCCACGGTCGCCCTCGGCGTCCTCGATGCGCTCAGCAGCCAGGTGCAGCGGGTCGGCGTCTTCCGCCCGATCGCCCGCTCCACCTCCGAGCCGGACTACGTGCTCGAGATGCTGCTCGGCCACTCCGACTCGGGCCTCGCCTACGAGGACTGCATCGGCGTCACCTACGAGGACGTCCACGCCGACGGTGAGGCGGCGCTCTCGCGGATCGTCGAGAGGTACAAGGGCGTCGAGGCCCGGTGCGACGCCGTCGTCATCCTCGGCTCCGACTACACGGACGTCGGCAGCCCCACCGAGCTCGGCTACAACGCCCGCATCGCCGCCAACCTCGGTGCCCCGGTCCTGCTCGTCCTCACCGGGCGGGACTCGTCCCGCAGCGAGCAGCTGGGCCAGGCGCCCGCGCGCACGCCGGAGGAGATGCGCCAGATCACGGAGCTCGCCTCGGTCGAGCTCCGCACGGCCCACGCGAGCCTCATCGGAGTGATCGCGAACCGCGCCGATCCCGACACCGCCGCCGATGCCGTCGCCGCGATCCGCGAGAGCATCCCCGCCACCGTCCCGGTCTGGGCGATCCGCGAGGATCCGTTCCTCGTCGCTCCGAGCCTGTCCCGCCTGGTCGAGGCGGTCGACGGCGTCGTCGTCGCGGGCGATCCGGAGCTGCTCGGCCGCGAGGCGCTCGGCGTGGTGATCGCCGGCATGTCCATGGTCAACGTCCTGCCGCGGCTCACCGAGGGCGGCGTCGTGATCGTCCCCGGAGACCGGCCCGAGGTCGTCCTCGCCGTGATCATGGCTTACGCCTCCGGCACGTTCCCCACCGTCACCGGCATCATCCTCAACGGCGGCTTCGAGCTGCCGGAGCCGATCGTCCGGCTGATCGAGGGCGTCGACAGCCGCGTGCCGATCGTGATGACCGAGCTCGGCACCTACGACACCGCCGTCCGCGTCACCGCGGCCCGCGGCCGCCTGGCGGCCGACTCCCCGCGCAAGCGCGACACCTCCCTCGCCCTCTTCCAGGAGGCGGTCGACGCGGTCGAGCTGCTCACCCTCCTCGACGTCGGCCGGTCCGAGGTCGTCACGCCGCTGATGTTCGAGTACGGGCTGATCGAGCGCGCGCGCATCGCCGACCGCCACATCGTCCTGCCCGAGGGCGGCGACGACCGGATCCTCCGCGCCGCCGCGACCGTGCTCAAGCGCGGCATCGCCCGGCTCACGATCCTCGGCGAGGAGGCCGAGATCCGCGCCCGTGCGGCGGGCCTCGGCCTCGACCTCGACGGCGCCCGCGTGCTGAGCACCCTCGACCCGGAGCACCGCGCGCGCTTCGCCGAGGAGTACGCCCGCATCCGCGCGCACAAGGGCATCACCTACGACCACGCCTACGACACGGTCACGGACGTCTCTTACTTCGGCACGATGATGGTGCAGCTCGGCCTGGCCGACGGGATGGTCTCGGGAGCCGCGCACACGACCGCGCACACCATCCGCCCCGGCTTCGAGATCATCAAGACGAGCCCGGGCGTCTCCGTCGTCTCGAGCGTGTTCCTGATGGCGCTCGCCGACCGCGTGCTGGTCTACGGCGACTGCGCGGTGAACCCCGACCCCACCGAGGCGCAGCTCGCCGACATCGCGATCTCGTCCGCCGAGACCGCCCAGCAGTTCGGGATCGACCCCCGCATCGCGATGCTCTCCTACTCCACCGGCGAGAGCGGAGCCGGCGCCGACGTCGAGAAGGTCCGCGCGGCGACGGCTCTAGTGCGCGAGCGCCGGCCCGACCTGCTCGTCGAGGGCCCGATCCAGTACGACGCGGCGGCCGACGCGGCGGTCGCGGCCTCGAAGATGCCCGGCTCCCAGGTCGCCGGGCGCGCGACGGTGTTCATCTTCCCCGACCTCAACACGGGCAACAACACCTACAAGGCCGTGCAGCGCTCGGCCGGCGCCGTCGCCATCGGACCGGTCCTCCAGGGTCTGCGCAAGCCGGTCAACGACCTCTCGCGCGGCGCGCTCGTGCAGGACATCGTCAACACCGTCGCGATCACGGCCATCCAGGCCGCCACCCAGGCCATCGTCCCGCCCACCGCCGCCATCCCCGTGGTGCGGTAGCGGCGACCCCGCCGCCGCCCCTCCCGACCCCGATTACCCCAGGAGTCCCCTCATGTCCGTCGTCCTCGTCGTCAACAGCGGATCGTCGTCGTTCAAGTACCAGCTCATCGAGATGACCACCGAGGAGACGCTCGCCAGCGGCCTCGTCGAGCGGATCGGCGAGGACACCGGCCGCACGAAGCACACCCGCGACGGGGAGTCGTTCGAGATCGAGGGGCCGATCCCCGACCACACCGCCGGCTTCGACGCGATGATCCGCGCGTTCGGCGAGCACGGCCCGAGCCTCGACGAGTTCCCTCCCGTCGCCGTGGGCCACCGCGTCGTGCACGGCGGCAAGCGCTTCTTCGAGCCCACCGTCGTCACCGACCTGGTCAAGATCAACATCGAGGACCTCGCCGATCTCGCCCCGCTGCACAACCCCGCCAACCTCGAGGGCATCGAGGCGGCGCAGAAGGCCTTCCCGGACGTCCCGCACGTCGCCGTCTTCGACACCGCCTTCCACCACACGATCCCGGCCGAGGCGTCGACCTACGCGCTGCCCGCCGAGCTCGCCGAGAAGCACCGCGTCCGCCGCTACGGCTTCCACGGCACCTCGCACAAGTTCGTCTCGGAGGCCGCCGCCGCCTATCTCGGCCGCCGCCGCTCCGACCTGAAGACGATCGTCCTGCACCTGGGCAACGGAGCGTCTGCCTGCGCGGTCGACGGCGGCGTCTCCGTCGAGACCTCGATGGGCATGACCCCGCTCGAGGGCCTGGTGATGGGCACCCGCTCCGGCGACCTCGACCCGGCCGTCGTCTTCCACCTCGCCCGCAAGGCGGGCCTCTCGATCGACGAGCTCGACACCCTCCTCAACCGCCGAAGCGGCCTCCTCGGCCTCACGGGTCGCGGCGACATGCGCGACGTCCAGGAGGCGGCCGAGGCCGGCGACGAGCAGGCCCGCGCCGGGCTCGAGGTCTACTACCACCGCCTCCGCCACTACATCGGCGCCTTCTACGCCCAGCTGGGCCGCGTCGACGCCGTGGTGTTCACGGCCGGAGTCGGCGAGAACGTCGCCGCCGTCCGCGCCGGCGCCCTCCGCGGCCTCGAGGGCCTGGGCATCGAGCTCGACCCCGAGCGCAACACGTCCTCCGACCGCGGCGCCCGCCGCATCTCCACCGACGACTCCCGCGTCGCCGTCCTCGTCATCCCCACGAACGAGGAGCTGGAGATCGCCCGGCAGTCCTTGTCGGTCGTGTAGCGGCGGAGCCGCGACACGACTCGCGGTCGGCTTCCGGGGGTGGCGGCTCCCGTGGAGCGGCTCCTGTCGGGCTGTCCTGAATCGCTCGCACGCGATTCCGGGTCGCGGCCCTCTGCCGAACACGCGGCGACCCTCGCTGGTCGAGTAGCCGCGGGACGCGGCGTGGCGAGAGCCACCGAGTACGAGGGGGATCTCGATGCGCCCGCTGTGCAGGCTGCTCCATCCGCAGGAGCCGGCCGAGGAGCCCCGGCTCAGGGCAGCAGGCGCGCGTCGCCCGCGTAGAGGTTGAAGCCGGAGCCGCGGCTGAAGCCGATCAGGGTGAGGCCGGAGTCGCGAGCCAGGTCCACCGCCAGCGACGACGGGGCACCGACCGCGGCGAGCAGGGGGATGCCGGCCATCACGGCCTTCTGCACCAGCTCGAACGAGGCGCGCCCCGACACCTGCAGCAGCGTCCCCCGCAACGGCAGCCGCCCCTCCCGGAGCCCCCAGCCGACCACCTTGTCCACGGCGTTGTGCCGCCCGACATCCTCTCGGAGCACCAGCAGCGAGCCGTCCGCGTCGAACAGCCCGGCCGCGTGGACGCCGCCCGTCCGCTCGAACACCGCCTGCGCCTCGCGGAGCCGATCGGGGAGCGAGACCAGCAGCTCCCGCTCGACCCGCAGGTCGTCCTCCGCGACGCTCCACGCCGAGTCGGTGGCGACCGCCTCGAGCGACGCGAGCCCGCACACTCCGCACGAGCTCGTCGTGTACACCGACCGCTCGCGCTCGAGCAGCACGGCCCCCCGCCCGCCGCGGACGCTCGCGTCGACCACGTTGTACGTGTTCTCGCCCGGACCGGAGCCGCTCGCGCAGTAGCGCATCGCCGCCAGCTGCTCCGACTCGGTGAGCACCCCCTCGGACACCAGGAATCCCGCGACCAGGTCGAAGTCGTCGCCGGGTGTGCGCATGGTCACGCTGAAGCGCCGTCCGCCGACGCGGATCTCGAGCGGCTCCTCGACGGCCAGGACGTCCTCGCGGCGGCGGGGCGGATCGTCGGCGCGGACGGCGGTCAGGCGGGTGCGGGCGACACTGCGGCTCATGGGTCTCCTCAGGCGGTGGAGGTCATCCTCCCACCGGGAACCGGGAGCGATGCCGGGGTGCGGACGTACGATGCAGGAATGGTCGATGACGCCGAGCCCCGCGAGAGTCCGATCGACGAGAGCCGCCTCTCCGTCCGATCGCCGAAGAGACGCGCTGTCGGGATCCCCGGCGTCGCCCACGCCCTCGAGATCTCGCTCAAGCAGATGGGCCCGGTGCGCAGCGCCGAGACGCTCCTGCGGGTGAACCAGAAGACCGGATTCGACTGCCCGGGCTGCGCCTGGCCGGAGGGCGACAAGCGCCACGTCGCCGAGTTCTGCGAGAACGGAGCGAAGGCGGTCGCCGAGGAGGCCACGCTCCGCACCGTCACATCGGCGTTCTTCGCCGCGCACCCCGTCGCGGAGCTGGAGGAGTGGGACGACTTCGCGCTCGGCCAGCAGGGCCGGCTCACGGAGCCGATGCTGCTCGAGGAGGGCGCGACGCACTACCGGCCCGTGGGCTGGGACGAGGCGCTCGACCTCGTGGCCGAGGAGCTGCGCGCCTGCGCGAGCCCCGACGAGGCGATCTTCTACACGTCCGGCCGGACCTCGAACGAGTCGGCCTTCGTCTACCAGCTGATGGTCCGCGGCTTCGGCACGAACAACCTGCCCGACTGCTCGAACATGTGCCACGAGTCCAGCGGATCCGCCCTCACCGAGACGATCGGGATCGGCAAGGGCTCGGTGAGCCTGCGCGACGTGGAGCGGGCTCCGCTGATCATCGTCGCCGGCCAGAACCCCGGAACGAACCACCCGCGGATGCTGACCGCGCTGGAGCGCGCCAAGCGCGCCGGCGGCACCATCGTGGCCGTGAATCCGCTGCCGGAGGCGGGGCTGCTCCGCTTCCAGAACCCGCAGACCGTCCGCGGCACCCTGGGCGACGGCACGGCCCTCGCCGACCACTTCCTCCAGGTCCGGCTGGGCGGCGACCAGGCCCTGTTCCAGGGTCTGGGCAAGGCGCTGCTCGAGTCTGAGGAGGCGCGCGGCGACGTCTTCGACCACGCCTTCATCCGCGAGAGCACCGGCGGCCTCGCCGAGTACCTCCACGGGCTGCGGGAGGTCCAGTGGGACGAGATCGAGCGGGCGAGCGGGATCGACGAGACGCGCATCCGCACCGTCGCCGAGCTGATCGCGGCGTCCGAGGGCACCGTCGTCTGCTGGGCGATGGGCCTCACGCAGCACGCGCACTCGGTCGCGACGCTCAAGGACGTCGTCAACGTGCTCCTGCTCACCGGCAACATCGGCAAGCCCGGCGCGGGCGTCTGCCCGGTGCGCGGCCACTCGAACGTGCAGGGCGACCGCACGATGGGCATCTTCGAGCGGATGCCGGACTCCTTCCACGACGCGCTCGACCGCGAGTTCTCCTTCTCCTCCCCGCGCGTGCACGGGACGGACACGGTCGCCGCGATCCGGGCGATGCGCGACGGGAAGGCCCGCGTGTTCATGGGGCTCGGCGGCAACTTCGCCCGGGCGACGCCCGACAGCGGAGTGACGGAGGCGGCGATGCGCTCGCTCGCCCTCACCGTCCACGTCTCGACCAAGCTCAACCGCTCGCACGTGGTCACCGGCCGGCGCGCGCTGATCCTGCCCACCCTCGGCCGCACCGACTCCGACGTGCAGCGCTCGGGCGAGCAGCGGGTCACGGTCGAGGACTCGATGAGCGCCGTGCACGCCTCCCGGGGCCGCCTGCGCCCGCCGAGCCCGGGCCTGCGCTCGGAGGTGGCGATCCTCACGGGGATCGCGGAGCGGCTGCTCGAGGGCCGCGAGAACGTCCCCCGGGTCGACTGGGCGGGACTGCGCGACGACTACCGCCGCATCCGCTCGCACATCGCCAACGTCGTCCCCGGTTTCGACGGCTTCGAGGCCCGGATCGACGTGCCCGGCGGCTTCGTCCTCCCGCACCCGCCGCGCGACTCGCGCCGCTTCGACACCCCCTCCGGTCTGGCCCGCTTCACCGCGAATCCGCTCGAGTACCCGCGGGTTCCGGAGGGCAGGCTGCTGCTGCAGACGCTGCGCTCGCACGACCAGTTCAACACCACGATCTACGGCAAGGACGACCGCTACCGCGGGATCCACGACGGCCGCCGGGTGGTGTTCGTCCACGCCGACGACGTCGCCGAGCTGGGCTTCGCGGACGGCGCGATGGTCGACCTGGTCTCGGAGTGGCCCGACGGCGTCGAGCGGCGGGCGGAGGCGTTCCGCGTCGTGGCGTACGACACGCCCCGCGGCTGCGCGGCCGCCTACTACCCGGAGACGAACGTCCTCGTGCCGCTGGACTCGACCGCGAAGATCAGCAACACGCCTACCTCGAAGTCGGTCGTGATCCGCCTCGAACCGGCGGCGTAGGCCTCACCAGGGCAGCGGCAGCAGGCGCACGGAGTCGCCCGCTGCCGCTCCCGGTGCGGGCACGACGGCGACGGCCTCCGAGGCGGCGAGACCGGTGAGCATGTGCGAGCGGATGCCCGCGGAGGCCCGCCAGCCGTCCTCTCCGGAGGAGACGGGCACGAGCACCGTGGCCCCCGCGCGCCCGAGCGGCTCGGCGAGGACGCCCCGCCCGAGGAGTCGGGCAGCGGCGCCCGACGCCGCGTCGAGGGCCGGCGGCAGGAAGGAGAGCGCCGCGAGGAGTGCGGCGAGCGGATTGCCCGGCAGCGCGATCACCAGCGTCCCTCCCGGCAGCAGCGCAGCCATGGTCGGGTGGCCGGGGCGCATTCCGACGCCGTCGACGAGGACGCGCGCGCCCACCGCATCGAGGGCGCGACGGACCGCGTCCACCCGGGAGCGCCCGGTCCCGCCCGTCGTGAGGAGGATCGGCGCCGTGCCCGCCAGCAGCGTCCGTGCGATCGCCTCCTCGTCGTCGCCGCGGCGCACGACCTCTCCCACGGCTCCGCCCGAGAGCTCGACCAGCGCGGGCAGCAGCGGCGTGAACGCGTCGCGCACCCGTCCGGCGGGCGGCATCCCCTCGGTGTCGACCTCGTCCCCCGTGAGGAGCAGGTCGACCGCGGCGGGCGGGCGGACGTCGAGCGCGTCGATCCCGGCGACCGCGAGCAGGGCGAGGTGCGCGGGAGTGAGGCGGGTCCGGGCATCGACCAGCACGGCTCCGCGGGCGGCCTCGTCGCCCGCGCGCCGGACGTGGCGGCCGGGCGGGAGGGGCGCCCGCGCCGTGAGCAGGTCGTCGCGGACCGCGCCCTGCTCGGACGGCAGCACCGCGTCGCTCCAGTCGGGCACGGCGGCTCCGGTGACGATCGGAGCGGCGGTGCCGTCCTCGAGCGGCCAGGGCCCGGGTCCGCGCACGGCCCAGCCGTCCATGGCCGAGGAGTCGTAGTGGGGGAGCGGCCGGGCGGCGGTGACGGCGCAGTCGAGGACGGCTCCGCGGGCGTCGAGGAGGGGGACGCTCGAGACGCCGGAGCGCGCCACCGCTTCGCCGACGATCCGCCTGGCCTCGTCCCAGTCGGTCGCCTCGTGCCCGTGCGCGCTCATCCCGTCCATTCTCCCGGGGCTCGGGGCGGGCCCTGGGCAGGACCCGCCCCGTCGGTCATCCCAGGTAGCCGTTCGGGTTCAGCACGAACTTCTTCGCGGCGCCCTTGTCGAAGTCGGCGTAGCCGCGGGGAGCGTCGTCCAGGCTGATCGCGGTGGCCTGGACCGCGTCGGCGATGTGGACCCGGTCGTGCAGGATCGCCATCATCAGCTGCCGGTTGTACTTCATGACCGGGCACTGGCCCGTGGTGAAGGACAGCGACTTCGCCCAGCCGAGCCCGAGGCGGATCGACAGCGAGCCCTCCTGGGCCGCCTCGTCGACTCCGCCCGGGTCGCCCGTGACGTAGAGGCCCGGGATGCCGAGGGCGCCGCCCGCCGCGGTGATCGACATCAGCGAGTTCAGCACCGTCGCCGGCGCCTCCTTCCCCGAGTCGGCGCCGTTGCCGTGCGCCTCGAAGCCGACGGCGTCCACTCCGCAGTCGACCTCGGGCACGCCGAGGATCTGCTCGATCTGGCCGGCCGGATCGCCCTTCGAGACGTCGACCGTCTCGCAGCCGAAGGAGCGCGCCTGCGCCAGACGCTCCTCGTTGAGGTCCGCGACGATCACGACGGCCGCTCCGAGCAGCTGCGCTCCGACCGCCGCTGCGAGTCCGACCGGTCCCGCTCCTGCGACGTAGACCGTGGACCCGACGCCGACTCCGGCGGTCACCGCGCCGTGGAAGCCCGTCGGGAAGATGTCCGAGAGCATCGTCAGATCGAGGATCTTCTCGAGCGCCTGATCGCGGTCCGGGAACACCAGGAGGTTCCAGTCGGCGTAGGGGACCATCACGTACTCGGCCTGCCCGCCGACCCAGCCGCCCATGTCGACGTAGCCGTACGCGCTGCCAGGGCGGTCCGGATTCACGTTGAGGCAGATGCCGGTCTTGCGCTCCTTGCAGTTGCGGCAGCGGCCGCAGGCGATGTTGAACGGCACGGACACGATGTCGCCGACCTTGACGAACTCGACGTCGGGGCCGACCTCCACGACCTCGCCGGTGATCTCGTGGCCGAGCACGAGGTCCGACGGAGCGGTGGTGCGGCCGCGGACCATGTGCTGGTCCGAGCCGCAGATGTTGGTGGAGACGGTGCGGAGGATGGCGCCGTGCGGCAGCTTCCGCCCGATGTTCGCCGGATTGACGCCGGGTCCGTCCTTCAGCTCGAAGGTGGGGTAGTCGATGTCGATGACCTCGACGACTCCGGGGGACTTGTAGGCGACGGCTCTGTTGCCTGACATGCGGGGCTCCTTCAGATGGACGACCGCGGCGCAGTCGGCCGCGGGAGTCCTGCGCCGCTCTCGGTTCGAGCCGCGGCACCGGGACTCGGGGGAACCGTACGGCGTCGGCCTGATGCCGGATCGAGGCCGGTGGAGTACCGTCTCAGGAGGCGTGCGGACGCTCGTCCACCGCCCGGTGCGAGGCCGCGAGCGCCGCGTCGAGCGCGTCCCGGCCGCCCCCGGCCCGGCCCGCCGCGTAGCCCGCGAGGAACGTGGTCAGCGGAGCCGCCGGCCGGACCACTCCGTGCGCCGCGCGACCGGCGAGGGCGAGCAGGGCGTCCGGGTCCACCGGGACCTCGCCGAGGCCGAGCGCGGAGCACAGCTCGGCCCACCAGCCGGCGAGCACCTCCTCCGTGGGGCGGGCGCCGTCGGAGGCGGAGGGGCGGGGGCCGGTCGTGTCGTCCATCCGCTCAGTCTGCGCCGCGCGGGCCCGGCAGGTCGATCCCGTGCCGGAGCGCGTCGGCGGGCGCGTCGACGTCGTCGGTCGTCCCTCCGGGCACCGTCACGAGCCGCGGGGGAAGGTCCCGGAGGAGGGCGCGCACCGAGGCGCCGTCGGGATCGCCGAGCGCGGTGAGCGCTTCGACGAGGGCCGCTCGCCGGTGCACGCCGAGGAGCTGCTGGGCTCGGCCGCTCGCGTCGACGGCCAGGAGGGAGGCCTCGACGGCGCTCGATGCGACCTCGAGCAGCGTGTGCACGGCGGGAGCGGGGGCGACGAGATCGGCGGCGAGCACGACGACCCAGTCCGGAGCGCCCGGGCGGTCGAGCAGAGGCAGCGCGGCGGCCAGGCCCGCGACCGGGCCGCCGAACGGCGGATCCTCCTGGACGAGCTCGGCGCCGTCGACGGCCTGTGCGAGCGACGACGGTCCGGCCACGACCCTCCGCTCGGCTCCGCGCACGGCTGCGAGGGCGGTGCCGAGGAGCGTCGACTCGCGGTGCCGGAGGAGCGGCTTGACCGCGCCGCCGAGGCGGGAAGCGCGTCCGCCGGCGAGCATGACCGCGTCGAAGCGGGGGAGCGGAGGCGGCGGGAGCACGGGACCGAGGCTACGCGCGCTCCGGTCTCCGCCGTCCCGGCTCCGGTGTCGGAGGTCGCGGCTACTCTTGTCGGGTGGTAGCAGCCCTGTATCGCCGGTACCGGCCCGAGACGTTCGCCGAGATGATCGGCCAGTCCCAGGTGACGGATCCGCTCATGACGGCGCTCCGCACCAACCGCGTCAACCACGCCTACCTCTTCAGCGGCCCCCGCGGCTGCGGCAAGACCACCTCGGCGCGCATCCTCGCCCGCTGCCTCAACTGCGCGACGGGCCCGACCGACACCCCCTGCGGCGTCTGCGACAGCTGCGTCGAGCTCAGCCGCGAGGGCCAGGGCTCGCTCGACGTGGTCGAGATCGACGCGGCGAGCCACAACGGAGTCGACGACGCGCGCGATCTGCGCGAGCGCGCCATCTTCGCCCCGGCGCGCGACCGCTTCAAGATCTTCATCCTCGACGAGGCGCACATGGTCACGCCGCAGGGCTTCAACGCGCTGCTCAAGATCGTGGAGGAGCCGCCGGAGCACGTGAAGTTCATCTTCGCGACCACGGAGCCGGACAAGGTCATCGGCACGATCCGCTCGCGCACGCACCACTACCCGTTCCGGCTCGTCCCGCCGGCGCAGATGCTCGACTACACGCAGGAGCTCTGCGAGCGCGAGGGCGTGCACGTGGCGGCCGGCGTGCTGCCGCTCGTGGTCCGCGCGGGCGGCGGGTCCGTCCGCGACACGCTCTCCCTGCTCGACCAGCTGATGGCCGGCTCCGAGGCCGAGACCGTCGAGTACGAGCGGGCCGTCGCCCTCCTCGGCTACACTCACGGCGCCCTGCTAGACGAGGTGGTCGACGCGCTCGCCGAGCACGACTCCGCCGAGGCGTTCGGAGCGGTCGACCGCGTCATCCAGACGGGGCAGGACCCGCGCCGCTTCGTCGAGGACCTGCTCGAGAAGCTCCGCGACCTGATCGTCGTCGCGGCGACCGGGGGCGCGGCCTCGGCCGTGCTCCGCGGCGTCTCGCAGGACGAGCTCGACCGCATGGCCGGCCAGTCGCGCGCGCTCGGCCTGGCCGAGCTCTCCCGCATCGCCGACGTGGTCAACGAGGCCCTCACCGAGATGACCGGTGCGACCTCGCCGCGCCTGCACCTCGAGCTGATGATCGCCCGAACCCTGGTGCACGGCACCGGCGCCGGCATCGCGCCGGTCGCGGCCCAGGAGGAGCGCCCGCGGCACGTGGCCCCTCCGCGCGAGACCGCGGCGCCCGCCCCGCGGTCGTCCGAGGCGTCGCGCGCGTCCGAGCCGTCCCGTGCGCCCGAGCCGTCCCGTGCGCCCGAGCCCCACCACGCCTCGCACGCCGCCGCTCCCGGCTCGGTGCCCGAGACCATCGCGGCCGCTCCGCGCACCGAGGCGCCGGTGACCGCGTCCGCACCGGTCGCCGCGCCGCCGGTGACGGCGCCCGACGAGACGGCGGCCGCGCCGGAGGCGGACGAGTCCGCGTCGGCCGAGTCAGGACGCCCCCGCGCGACGACCGCCGCGGCGGCTCGTCCGGAGCCGGTCGGGCAGGAGCCGTCGGATCAGGCCGCTGCGTCCACTGAGGCGCCCGCCGCCTCCGCACCCGCTGCGGCCGCGGGCGACGCTTCCGCCGACGGCGCGGTCACCCTCCAGCGGATGAAGGACACCTGGCCCGAGATCCTCGAGGTCGTGCAGAAGGCGAAGATGACCGCCTGGCTGGTGGCCTACACCGCCCAGGTGCGCGCCCTCAAGGACGACGTGCTGACCCTCTCGTTCCCGAGCCAGAACGACGTCGAGTCGTTCAAGATGCCGGGAACCGCTGGGCAGCCCGGAGTCAGCGAGTACCTGCGTCAGGCGATCCAGCAGGTCCTCGGCCTGCGGGTGAAGTACATCGCCCGCGTCGAGCCTCGCGCCGCCGCCCCGGAGGCCGAGCGCGCCGCCGTCGAGGCGACCGCCGCGCCCGCCCCGGCTGCGCCGATCCCGGCCGCGACCGGCTCCGACGGCTGGGCCACGGTGGCGATCCCCGCCGATCCGACCCCTGCGGCCGAGGCGGCTGCTCCCTCCGCTCCGGTGGAGGCCCCCGCCGCGGCCGCCGAGCCGGTGCGCGCCGCCCCCCTCGCCGCCGCTGAAGCCGCTCCCGCCGGCGACGAGCCCCCGTTCGACGAGGAGCCGCCGGAGGAGGACATGCCGCCGGTCGAGCCGCCGATGCCCGATTCCTGGGCGACCGTCGCACCTCCCGGCGAGCCCGCCGCCGCGCCCGACCCCGCCGCCCCGTCGCGGCCGGGATCG
>NZ_PSWG01000032.1:0-24869 GCF_002931195.1 Rathayibacter sp. AY1C2
GGGCGTGTGTGGCGGTGCGGTTCGGGTGAGCGGGGGGCGTGTGTGGCGGTGCGGTTCGGGTGAGCGGGGGGCGTGTGTGGCGGTGCGGTTCGGGTGAGCGGGTGGGGGGCGTGTGTGGCGGTGCGGTTCGGGTGAGCGGGTGCGTGTGTGGCGGTGCGGTTCGGGTGAGCGGGGGCGTGTGAGGCGGTGCGGTTCGCGTGAGTGGGTGCGTGTGGCGGCGCGGTTCGCGTGAGCGGGTGCGTGAGGCGGTGCGGTGCGGTTCGCGTGAGCGGGTGCGTGTGGCGGTGCGGATCGGGTGAGCGGGGGCGTGTGTGGCGGTGCGGTTCGCGTGAGCGGGGGGCGTGTGGCGGTGCGTGTGGCGGGGTGTTGCGCCGGTGTCCTGCGCGCGCCGCCCCGAGGACGGCGGGGATGTGCGGTGTCGGCTGCGGTGATCCCTCCCTCCACAGGAGGGCTTCACGCCGGTTCTCCACAGATGTGACGATCCGTCGCTTCCGTGTCGGTGGTCGCTGATTGAATACAGGTATGACGATGATCAGCGGGTCGACAGCAGTGGAGGCGGTGCTCAGCGAGGTGCGTGCTCGCGGCGACCGGGCCGCCGCGCTGGCACGTTCGGCGTCCCCGCTGCTCCTGGCCGCGGCCGAGGAGCTGCACGCCGGGCACCGGGCCGCGCTCGAGCATCCGGAGTCGTTCGCCCGCGGCTCGGCGCCCCACGCGTCGAGCGACCTCGCCGAGCGGTCGATCCGCGCGGAGTTCGCGGTCGCCCTCGGAGTCTCCGAGCGGGTCGCCTCCCGCGAGCTCGACCACGCGCGCCTCCTCGTCGAGGACCTGCCGACCACCCGCGCCGCCCTCGCCGGGGCGCGCCTGCGGTGGGAGGCGGGCCAGGTCGTCTGCGCCGTCGCGGCCACCCTGCCTCCGGGCTCCCGCGCCGCGTTCGATACGCGGGCGGCCGAGCTCGCGGCCCGCACCACGCCGACCCAGCTGCGGCGCGCTCTGGCCCGACTGCGGGAGGAGCTCCACGAGCAGCCCCTCGCCGAGCGCCACCGACGTGCCCGCGAGGACCGCGCGGTCTGGCTGACCCCCGAGGTCGACGGCATGGCGACGCTCTGCGCCCTCCTCCCCGCCCCGGTCGCCGTGGGGGCGTACAGCCGCCTCGACCGGATCGCCCGGATCCTCCGCGACGGCGCCGAGGGGCCGGCGGGGGCGGAGCCGCCTGCCGCCACGGATGCGGGCTCCTGCGGGGCGGAGTCGAGCGGGACGACCGGGGCGGAGCCGACCGGAATCACCGGGGCGTGCGACGTCGACGCGATCTCCGGAGCGGGCGACGAGCGGACCCTCGCCCAGCTGCGAGCCGACGCTCTGGCCGACCTCCTCTGCGAGGCGGACGTCATCGGCACGGTGCCCGACCCGGTCGGTGCCGACCGGCCCGTTCCGACCCTCGTCACCGGCGTGCGCGCCGAGGTGCGGGTCACCCTGTCGGCGAGCACTGCGTCCGGCGCCGACGACGCCTCCGCCGAGCTCGACGGCTACGGCCCGATCCCGGCAGACGTCGCCCGGAGCCTCGTCCCCGCGACCGTCACCCGCGTGCTGACCGAGCCCCGGGCGGGCGCCGTCCTCTCGGTCGGGCGCACACGCCGACTGCCGCACCGCGAGCTGCGGCTCCTCCTCCAGCTCCGCGACGTGACCTGCCGCTTCCCCGGCTGCACCCGCTCCGCCGCGAGCGCCGAGGCCGACCACGTCGTCGAGTGGCGCAACGGCGGCGGCACCGACCCCGGCAACCTCGCCAGCCTCTGCGTCGCCCACCACCACGTGCGGCACGGCGACCGCTGGACCTACGTCCTCCACCCCGACGGCACCGCCGACTGGACCACCCCCACCGGCCGCCGCATCACCACGCGCCCGCCGGGCCTCGAGGCACGGCTCCGTCCAGGCCCACCGGCGACCCCGAGGTTCGCGGACCGGCCGCCGCCGTTCTGACACGCTGCCGTGCTGACACGCTGCCGTGCTGCCGTGCTGCCGTGCTGCCGTGCTGCCGTGCTGACGTGCTGCCGTGCTCCCGTGCCGCCGTGCACCCCTGAGGGAATCGGCTGTCGGGCGGGTTCGGCCCATTGCGCGGGTTCGCACTGGTGATCGGGCCGTGCTGTCGCTCGGAGGCGAGTGCTCAGCGACCTACCGCCGCGCCGCTGACGCTCGGATCTGCGCCTTCGCTCGGGTTCACGCGGCCGCACCGCCGCACCACCGCCGCACCACCGCCGCACCACCGCCGCTGAGGCGCGGACCGTCACCGGGGCCGCACCGTCGCCTGACGCCGTGCCGACACCAGGGCCGTGCCGCCGCCTTGCGCCATGCCGCCGTTCGGCCACCACGATG
Organism: Rathayibacter sp. AY1C2; assembly: GCF_002931195.1. NCBI lineage: Bacteria > Bacillati > Actinomycetota > Actinomycetes > Micrococcales > Microbacteriaceae > Rathayibacter > Rathayibacter sp. AY1C2. The sequence continues at coordinate 2,368 of NZ_PSWG01000032.1, forward strand.
CAGCACCTCAGCACCTCAGCACCTCAGCACCTCAGCAAATCAGCGCGCGCTGAACCTCCGTCGAGCGCCGTCGCGACGGCCCGCCGTTCGGTCAGGGCGTCTCGCGACTGCGCTGGCGCCCCGCACCGCCCCACGGCTGCTCCGGCGGGGTGCGCAGTCCGGGCGAGCAGTCCGGGCGCGCCCGCGCGGTCAGTCGGCGACGCGGAGGAGCACCTCGCCCGTCGTCCCGCCCCGCAGCCGCCCCGCAGCCGCGACGCTACGCCGCCAGGAAGCGGTCCGCCGTCCGCAGCGAGAGTGCCATCGTCGCGAGCGCCGGGTTCGCGATCAGCGCGCTCGGGAAAACCGAGTTGTCGCACACCCAGAGGTTCGGCACGTCGAAGCTGCGGCCGTCCGCATCGATCACGGCGTCACCGGCGTCGGTGCCCATCCGCACGGTGCCGAGCGTGTGCGCCGTGCGCGCCATCACCCGCGTGCTCGTCGCGCCGGCCGCCTCCACGATCGCGGTCATCGTCCGGATCGCGTGCCGGTCGATCGCCTCCTCGTTGGCGCCCGCCGAGAACGTGATGCGCGCCTTCGGCACCCCGTGCTCGTCCAGCTCGTCGGTCAGCTCCAGCCGGTTGCCGTCGGCGGGCAGGCACTCCGCGTTGATACCGACGCCCGCCGCGAAGCGGTAGCCGTCGAGCGCGTCCATCAGATCCCTGCCCCAGAGGCCCGCGCCGCGGGCGAGCGTCGTCGCGTAGGTCAGCGGCATCACTCCGAGGCTCTGGATCAGGTAGCCGCCCGCGAAGTCCGCGTCGGCCGGGCGGACGGTGTCCTCGGTGATCACCGAGGAGGGGTAGCCGCGGTAGCCGCGCATCTCGCTCTCGAAGGTGCCCCAGACCTGGGTCGCCCCGTGCGCCAGGAAGTTGCGGCCCACCTGGCCGCTGCTGTTCGCGATGCCGGTGTGCAGGAGGAGCCGGGGCGTCTCGACGCCGCCCGCGCAGAGGAACAGGGCGGAGCAGCGCTGCCGGTGCTCCACTCCGCCGCTCGTGTAGACCACGGCGCACACGCGGCCCGCGGCGTCCAGCTCGATGCCGTGCACGAACGAGTCGGCCCGGATCTCGGCACCGGCCCGCACCGCCTCCGGCAGGTAGGTCACGTCCATGCTCGTCTTCGCGCCGGTCCGGCAGCCCTGATGGCACTGGCCGCAGTTGACGCAGGAGGGCCGGCCGTCGTCCCGCGGGCCGCTGAGCACGGCGGCGGGCGCGTCGGTCGCGCGCATCCCGATCGCCGCGCAGCCGCGCAGCATCATGTCGGCCGAGGCGTTCCGCGCGAGCGGGCCCTGCAGGTAGCGGCGCGACGGGTCCCACGGGTACTCGGCCGGGCCCGCCACTCCGATCGTCGCCTCCACCTTCTCGATGTACGCGGTGAGCTCGGCGTGCTCGATCGGCCAGTCGCGGCCGACGCCGGAGTCGCTTCGGAGCCGCAGGTCGCGCGGGTCGGGGCGGGGCGTGAACGCGCCCCAGTGCAGCGTCGAGCCGCCGACCCCGCGGCCGCTGTTGTTCTGCCCGAAGGCGGTGGGGGTCTCGCCTCCGCTGAGGCGCTCCTCCATCCAGTTGATCTCGACGGCCGCCGTCTCGTCGGCGGTGTGGCCGAGCGGATCTAAGTGCGGCCCGGCCTCGAGGGCGACGACCCGCAGCCCTCGAGCGGCGAGCACCGAGAGCAGGGGCGCTCCGCCTGCCCCGGTGCCGATCACGACGGCGTCGACCGTCTCGTCGAGCGGGAAGCGGCGCATGCCGGTCGTGTTCATCGGTGACTCCTCGTCGTCGGTTCCCAGGTCTCGCGGTCGTCGGCGCCGAGCAGGCGGAAGCCCGTCACGAGCGGCAGCGTGTCGCCGCCGCTGGCGTAGCCGTCGTAGCCGATCCGCGCCATCGACGCGGGGTGGGCCAGCCACTGCTTCACGAGGTCGACGCGGCAGTCCTCGAACCAGGCGGTCAGCTGCTCGGCACCGAGCCCGCCGGCCGAGCCGTCGCCGGGCTCCGCGGAGCCGTCGGCGATCGCGGTGAGGCGCGCGTCCTGCTCGGCGGGGCCGAGGCCGGCGAAGCCCCGGAGGGCGTCGAGCGCCAGACCGTAGGCGATCGGGTCGGCCGGCAGGTCGGCGTTGCGCCAGCCGTCGCCCTCGCCGTTCGCGAGCTGCGTGTCCACCCGTGCGGCCAGGTCGATCCGGCCGCCCTCCTGCGGGACGACCCGGTCGGCGATCGCGCGCAGCTCCGCGAGCTGGGCGACGGTCAGGGCGCGCGGCGCGTACTCCGGGTCGTCGGCGAGCGCGCGCACGGCCAGCAGCCCGCGCACCCGCGTGGAGGTGCGGGCGGAGGCGATGGCTGCGCCGACGTCGGCCGGGACCGACGGCGCCGTGCCGGCCTCCTCCTCCCAGAACCGGCGGATCGCCGCCGCCACTTCGACCGGGCGCTCGAACGGCAGCAGGTGGCCCGCCCCGGCGAGCGTGAGCAGCCGGGCACGGGAGTAGAGGGAGCCGTTGAGGCGGCGCTGCGCGTCGGCGCCGAGGTCGCCGTCCTCTCCGCCCGCGATCAGCAGCGCGGGCACAGCCCCGAGGGCGGCCTCGCCGGTGCGGTCCTCGCGGCTGCCGTGCTCGAGCCAGTCCCGCCAGCCCTCGGGGGAGTAGCGGCGCAGCTCGGCCAGCACCTCCGCGTCGGCGTCGGCGGGCAGCGGCGAGCCGACGTTCTGGTCGACGAACTCGCGCGCCTGCGCCTCGTCGAGGTGCCCGTCGGCGACCCAGCCGAGCATGGTCGAGCGGCGCTCCTCCTCCATCGGCTCGGGCGAGAGCGGCGACCCGGCGAGGAGCACGACGCCCGCGAGCCCGAACAGGCCCGAGCGGCCGGTGACCGTGCGGGAGGCCACGAGCGAGGCGATCTTCCCGCCCATGCTGTGCCCGAGGAGCAGCCAGCGGGAGGAGCCGTGCTCGCGGATCCGGCGGATCGTGGCAGCGGTCATCTCCTCGAGCGAGGTCCCGGATCCACCGGGCAGGTCGAGCGCGACGAGGTCCGCGACGTCGGCGAGCTCGCGGCCGAGCGCGTCGAAGGCGCGGCCGTCGAGCCCGAGTCCGGGCAGGGCGAAGAGGGTGGGGCGGGGGCTGGTGGACACGGGCGTCCTGTCGGATCGGCCGCGCCACGGCAGTGGGGAGCGGGAGGGGAGCGGCGGCGGGGGGCCGGCCCTCCTTATCCGACCACACGGCGTGCGCGCGCCCGGACCCTTGCGCCGACGGGGCTCTCGTGCTGTGCTCTGCGCCACCGTTCCGCGCCACGATGCCGGGCGGTCGTGCCGCCCCTCTGTGCCGCGCCTCCGTGGCAGGCCTCAGAGCGGGGAGGCGAACACCACCAGGTTGTCCCGGTAGCGGCCGATCGCCGCGTCGTACTCGCCTCCGCAGGTCACGAGGATCAGCTCCTCCTCGAGGGTCGCGCCGAAGACGCGGGCGGTGGGGAACGCGGCCTTGGCGTGGGACTCGACCGCCGTCACCCGGTAGCGGTGGTCGGAGCCGTCCACTCCGCTCACCGCGATCTCATCGCCCGGGGCGAGCTCGCCGAGGCGGAAGAAGACCGCGGGACCGGACCGCGAGTCGACGTGCGCCGCGATCACGGTGCGGCCGCTGCCACCCGGGCGCCCGCCTCCCGAGAACCAGCCGACGTCGTCGTAGTCCACCGGCACCTCCATCGCCCCGTCCGACTGGATGCCCAGCGCGATCAGCGGCTCGTCCAGGCCCATCGCGGGCACGCTCAGCCGGGCGGGCTCGACGCCGACGGTGCGCGCAGGCGCGGCAGCGGCGGGGTCGGGCGCGGGGACCGGGGGAGGAGTGAGCGGGGGAGCAGAAGCGAGGGCCGGAGGCGCGGGCGTGCTCGCGGGCGTCTCCGCTCCTCCGCTCCCGTCCGCGGCGGCGCACCCCGCGAGGAGCAGCACGGCGCACAGTGCCGCCGCGCCGCTCCTCGACCGGGTGCCCACGATCAGGAGGCGGTGCGCCGGCGGGCGACGACCACTCCGGCCGCGCCGAGGGCGGCGACGGCTCCGAGGCCGGCCATCGCGGCGAGACCGGACGGGCCCGTGGCGTCGCTCCCGGCGGCGGTCGCGCCGCCACCGGTCTGGAGGCCGCCGACCGGCACCTGCGAGAGCTGGCCGCGGACGACGCCAGCCGCATACGAGGCCGTGTGGGAGTCGCCCGCGAAGGCGGCGGGATCGGCCTCGAGGGCCTTCAGCGTGAATCCGGCGCCGGTGTCGGCCCCGTTCGCCTGGATGCCAGTGGTGAAGGGGCCCTGCAGGCAGCCGCTGCTGGTGCGGGGGCCGTCTCCGACCGGCGCGGGGTTCGGGAACGCGATGCGCGGAGGGCCCGCCTTGCCCAGGGCCGCCTGGTGGATGTGCGTCGCGGTCTTCGCGGGGCTCTGGTAGTCGCCGGTCACGCCGGTGAGGGTGATGTCGTAGCAGATGATGTCGAGGTCGCTGTTGACCCGGAAGGTCATCTCGCCCGTGGCGCCGGGCTGGCCGGGGGTCGCGGCGGAATCGGCGTTCACGACCTGGTCGGGCGTCGCCATCACCGTGAAGGCGCTGGTGAACGAGGACGGCTCGGCGACCTCGGTCTCGGCCTGGGCCGGCGCGGCGGCGAAGAAGGAGGCGGCGGCGACGGCGGTGATGCCGCCGAGGGAGAGCAGGCGGCGGCCGGCGCGGTTCCGCGCGGGGAACGTCTTCGTCATGGTGGAGCCTTTCGATCGCGAGCGCCGAGCGGGCCCGATGCAGGGAGTACGGCCGGAAGCGGCGCTGCGTTCACTCCATCTGAGAGGATCTTCACGGAGACGGTGCTCGCCTCCGATGAACGCCGCCGCCGCCGCGGCCGTACCCCCTTCCGACGGACCACCGGTCCCGACGAGGAGGCGGTGTGGCGCGGACGGCGACGGCACGACGAGACGAAGGGCCCGCGATGCCGCGCGAGCACTCGGAGGTCCCGGCTCCCGTGGTGCGCCTCGAGCCCCGGACGGCGGAGTTCGACCCGGCCGCCGCCTTCGACGAGCACGGGTCCGCCCTGCTCGGCTTCGCGCTCAACGCCCTGCGCGACCGCGGCCTCGCCGAGGACTGCGTGCAGGAGACGTTCCTGCGCGCCTGGCGCTCGCGGGCGAGCTACTCCGCCGAGCGCGCCAGCACCCGCACCTGGCTCTTCGCCATCGCCCGCAACGTCGTCATCGACGTGCACCGCTCGCGCCGGCGCCTGCCGCGCCTGGTCGAGGCCGAGATTCTGGAGGAGGTGCCCGCGGAGGACCGCGACCCCCTCGAGCCGCTCGCGATCGCCGAGGCGCTCGCGCGGCTCTCCGCCGAGCACCGGCAGGTCGTCGTCGCCGTCCACGTGAACGGCGAGACCTACGCCGAGCTGTCGGCGGCCACGAGCGTGCCGGTCGCCACCCTGCGCAGCCGCGCCTTCTACGCTCTCCGAGCGCTCCGCGGTCACCTCGCGAGCGCCGGACCCACCGACGAGGAGAGATCGTGATCGACCGAGACCAGCCCGACGGAGACGAGCCCGGCGGCCGCCGCGAGGAGCTCCTCGCCGCGGCCCTCGCCGGCGACCTCTCCGCCGAGGAGACGCGGGAGTTCGAGAGCCTGCGCGCCGCCGACCCCTCGATCGACCCCGAGCTCGCGTCGTTCGGTGCGGTGGTCGACCGGGTCGGCGCGCTGGGCCGCTGGGAGGAGGCGGAGCCGTCGCCGGAGCTGCGGTCGCGCGTCGCGGCGCTCGCCGGGGAGCGGCCCGAGCGCGGGGAGAGTCTGCGTGCCCCGCGCCGCCGTGCCTCGCGTCTCCGTGCCTCGCGCCGCCGTGCCGTCCTGGCCGTCGCCGCGGCGGCCGCGCTCCTCGTCGTGGGCGGCGTCGCCGGAGCGGCCCTGCGGTCCGCCGAGGAGCGCCCCGTCGCGGGACCGCCCGGGACGCTCGGCGCCGTCGAGGCGATCGCCTTCGAGGAGCGGACTGCCGGCGTGACGCTCGACGGCTCGCTGGTCGCGCACACCTGGGGCACCGAGACGATCCTCCGCGGGACCGGCTTCGCCCTCGGCGAGAGCTACGACCTCGTGCTGGTCACCGGCTCCGGCGAGCGGCTCCCGTCCGGCTCCTTCCTCGGCAGCTCCGCGGAGCTCGACTGCGAGATGAACGCGGCCGTCCTGCGCGAGTCCGTCGCCGCCGTCGAGATCACCGACGCCGGCGGCGCGCTCGTCGCCTCCGCCGCCCTCCCCGCCGTCACCTGAGAGCCGGCGGCGCAGGCTCGCGGCGCGGCTTCAGCTCGCTGACGAGCGTGCCCGCGACGATGAACCCCGCCCCGAGCAGGGCGAGCGCGGGGAGCCGGTCGCCGGCGAGGCGGCCGATCAGACCGGCCCAGACGGGCTCGGCGGAGTAGATGATCGTGGCGCGCGACGGCGAGACCGAGCGCTGAGCCCAGTTCATCGTCAGCTGGATCAGGCAGCTGCTCGCCCCGAGCGCGAGCGCGGGGATCAGCCAGGCCCACGAGAACGCCGGGACCGCCTCGCCCGCGAGGGGCATCGAGGCGAACCCGAGCGCGCCGGCGACCAGCAGCTGCACCACGGTCACCCGGCCGAGGTCCACCCGTCCGGCGACGAGGCCGATCAGGATGATCTCCGCCGCGATCGGCAGCGTGCTCACGATCGTCGCCACCTCGCCCGCTCCGAGCGCGACGCCCGGCTGCGGGCCCGCGATCAGGAGCAGTCCGACGAACGCCAGCGCGACGCCCACCAGCGTCAGCACGCCCGGACGGCGACGGAACACGACCCACTGGAGCAGCGGCACCAGTGGCACGTACAGCGCGGTCAGGAACGCGGAGGTGCTGCTCGGGATCGTCTGCAGCCCGTAGCTCTGCAGGCCGTAGCCCGCGAAGATCATCACCCCGATCGCGACGCCGGCCGCGAGGTCGATCCGCCGCATCCCCCGGAGCGACCGGTGGAACCCGACCGCGCTGATCAGCCCCGCGATGGCGAACCGCATCCCGACGAAGAACAGCGGCCCACTGTGCTCCATCGCGATGTGCACGGCGAGGAAGGTCCCGCCCCAGATCGCGGTGATGCCGATGAGCGCCCACTCCGGACGAGTGAAGCGGAGGCCCCGGAGCGGCGAGATGTGCATCATTCTGCACATCCTAGGAGCAACAGGGGCCTGTCAGTGCAGAATAGTGCGCATGTCGGCTCCCGTCCTCGCCCACCTGGGCGGCAACCTCCGCCTCGCGCGGCGCGGAGCCGGGCTGAGCCAGTCCGCGCTGGCGGCGCGCTCGGGTATCAGCCGGCGGACGATCGTCGCGGCCGAGGCCGGCGAGGCCAACATCTCGCTGACCGGAGTCGACCGCCTCGCGACCGCCCTCGGCACCACGTTCACTGCACTCGTCTCGGCCCCGGGATCCGCGCCCGCGGCGATCGACCAGGTCGCCTGGCGGGGAGCGGGCGAGGCGAGCGTCGCCGTCCTGCTCTCCTCCGTCCCCGCGCGCCGGGAGGCCCAGCTCTGGACCTGGACGCTCGGTCCGGGGGACCGCTACGACGCGCAGCCCGACCCCGAGGGGTGGCACGAGATCCTGCTCGTCACCGCCGGCGCGCTCCTCCTGGAGCGGGAGGGCGAGGAGCCCGTGCGGCTGGAGCCCGGACGGCACCTCGCCTTCCCGACCTCGCGGCACTACTCCTACGTGAACGCGGTGGACGCCGTCACGACGCTCGTCCGGATCGTGGTCGACTGACGGGTCGGCGCCTCAGGCCCGCGAGCGCAGGGTCTCGAGCAGCGCCGCGGGGGTCTCGGGGTCGTCGAGGCTGATCGCGAACTCGCGCGAGCGGTCCGTCGTCACCACCAGCCCCGGCCCGGCGTGCAGGATGACCGCCGAGCGGCCCGGCATCACCCGGTACCCCCAGCCGCCCCACTCCGACGGCCGCAGCTGGGCCGTGCCGGCCGAGGCGATGGTGTCGAGCGGGATGCGGCGCAGCGGGATGCCGAGGGCGGTCGTGACGACGCGGAGGCCGCGGCGGTCGGCGGTCACCCTCAGGCGGGAGAAGGAGAGGAGCACCAGCGCGACGACGCCGAGGACGACGGCCATCGCGATCGCCGGACCGGTGGCGCCCGCCGCGGCGAGCGTCGCGAGGGAGAGGGCCGCGCCCGCCGCCGTGGCGATCGCGGCGACGGCGAACACCGGGCCCGTCAGCGTCTGCGACCAGGCGCCGGTCTCCTCCGCCGCCAGCGGCAGGCGGCCGGCGGCCAGGCGGGAGGCGCGCCGGGTGCCCGGAGCGATCAGCGCGGGCACGACGGCGAAGAGCATCCCTCCGAGCAGCGCGAGCAGCCACCCGCCGAGCTCCGCCCCCTCGGCGCGCCCGGCCGCGAGCGTCGTGCCGACCGAGGTCGCCCAGGCGGAGGCGCCCAGCCCGGCCACGAGGCCGAGGGTCGCCAGCAGGAGCCGCGGAGCGCGCCCGACGGCCGCCGCTACGAGGCCCGCGACGGCCGGGAGCCCGGAGAGCACGAGGGCGATCGCGAGCAGGGCGCCCGTCGCCGCGGTCGCATCGGCCGCCCCGGTGCCCGACCAGTGCGAGGCGAGCTCCGCGGGCAGCACGTCGTCCAGGACGAGGCGCGAGACGAGCACTCCGGCGGCGGGGAGCAGGAGGGACGCGGCGGCGAGGAGCTCGCGGCGGCGGTCGGCGGTGGCGGTCATGATCCGGTCCTCTCGATCAGGCGGACGAGCTCCGCCGGGGTGATGCCGCTGCGGCGGGCCTCCGCGAGCAGCTCGTCGACCAGGGCGGTGACGCGCACGAGCCCGGGCCCGGCCGACTCCGTGATCCACGCGCCGCGGCCCCGGCGCATCTGGAGGATCCCGTCGTCGCGCAGGGCGGCGTACGCGCGCAGCACGGTGTGCATGTTGATGCCGAGCGAGTCGGCGAGCTCGCGGGCGGGCGGCAGGCGGTCGCCCGCCGAGAGCTCGCCCCGGGCGACGGCCGAGCGCACCTGCGACTCCAGCTGGTCGGCGAGCGAGCCCGCCGCGGAGTGGTCGACACGGAACAACATGTTCACAATGTTAGTAGAACAAGCAGTGCACCACCAGGCCCTCAGTGCAGCGCGAGCGACACCGCCAGCACCACCATCACGACCGCCACGGCCGCGTCGAGGATCCGCCAGGCCCCGCGGCTCCGGAACAGCGGCCGCAGCGCCCGCGCCCCGAAGCCGAGAGCGGTGAACCACAGCACGCTTCCGGCCGCCGCCCCCGCCCCGAACCACCAGCGCTCGGCGCCGTGCGTGTTCGCCACCGACCCGAGCAGCACGACCGTGTCGAGGTAGACGTGCGGGTTGAGCAGTGTCAGCGCCAGGCACGTGCCGATCGCCGTGCGGAGCGACGTCGAGGCGCCGGCCGGATCGCCGTCGAGGGTCCCCGGCCGCAGTGCGCGCCTCGCCGCCATCACCGCGTAGGCGAGGAGGAAGACGATGCCGCCCCAGCGGATCACCACCAGCAGCCACGGCGCCGACTCCAGGACCGCTCCGATCCCCGCGATCCCGAGCACGATCAGCGCGGCGTCGCAGAGCGCGCAGATCGCGACGACGGCGGGCACGTGCTCGCGGCGGAGGCCCTGGCGGAGCACGAAGGCGTTCTGCGCGCCGACGGCGATGATGAGCGAGAGGCCGAAGCCGAGGCCGGAGAGGGCGGCGAGGAGGGGGGACACGCTCCGACGCTAGGGCGGGGCGCTCCTGTAGACCAGCTCATGCTCCTTCAGTACCGTAAGCAGCACTGATGCTGACAGACGACCTCGAGCTCTCCCGCCTGCGCGCGCTCGCCGCCTCCGTCCGGTACGGCTCCTTCGACGCCGCCGCCCGGGCCCTGCACATCACCCCCTCCGCCCTCAGCCAGCGGATCAAGGCGCTCGAGACCGCCGCCGGCCGCGTCCTGCTGGTGCGCTCGCGCCCCGTCGTCGCGACCGAGGCCGGTGCCGGGCTCCTCCGCCTCGCCCGTCAGATCGAGCTCCTCGCCGACGACGCCGTCCGCTCGCTCGGCGGCGAGGACGCGGCGGGGGCGGGCCCGGTCGTCCTCCCGCTCGCCGTCAACGCCGACTCCCTGGCCACCTGGGTGCTGCCCGCGCTCGCCTCCGTCCCCGACGTCGTGGTGGAGCTGCACCGCGAGGACCAGGCGCACACCACCGCATTCCTCCGCGACGGCACCGTGCTGGCGGCCGTCACCGGAGAGTCGGAGGCGGTGCTCGGCTGCACCGTCGCGCCCCTCGGAGTGATGCGGTACCGCGCCATGGCCTCGCCTGCGTTCGCCGAGCGCTGGTTCCCGGACGGCGGCACGGCCGGTCTCGCGAGCGCTCCGCTGGTCGTCTTCGACGAGAAGGACCGCCTGCAGGACGACTTCCTCCGAGCCGCCGGCGTCGAGGGCCGCCCGCCGCAGCACCGCGTCCCCGGGTCGACCGACTTCGAGCGGGCCGTGCGCCTCGGCATGGGGTGGGGGATGCTGCCCGAGCTGCAGGCCCCGGTCGGCGGCGAGGGCCTGGTCGAGCTGGGCGGCGACCCCGTCGACGTCCTCCTCTACTGGCAGCAGTGGGCCCTGCACACGCCCGCCCTCGACGCGGTCGCCGCGGCCGTCTCCGCCGCCGCGCGCGCCGCGCTGCGCCGACCCGCGCGCTGACCCGCGCGCTGACCAACGTCGGCGGGGAGGCGCTCAGACCGCGAACACGTCGCGGAGGGTCACCGTCTCGAGCGAGCGCTCGCGGAGGATGTAGACGAGCCGCGCGTAGACCTGCGTCACAGGATCGAAGTTCGCGTGCCCGATCACGATGTGCTGCGGCAGGAACCACTGGTCCGCGAAGCCGACCACCTGCTCCGGCGTGATCCGCCCGGAGTCCGAGAGCGAGCCGTACCAGAGCACCGTCGCCGTGTAGCCGATCGCCGCCGCGGCGGCCCGGCTCCGCTCGTCCGTGTAGCCGAACGGCGGCCGGTAGAAGGGCGCCGCCTCCACCCCGTAGGTCGAGCGGATGAAGTCGCCGTTGCGGCCCAGCTCCTCCTGCACGCCGTCGCTCGAGAGGCTCGTCAGGTCGGCGTGCGACCAGGTGTGGTTCGCGAGCTGCACCTGCCCGGAGGCGACGAGCGGAGCCAGCAGCGGCGCGTTCACGGTCCACGAGTCGTACTTCCCGTTGAGGAAGAAGGTCAGCCGGGTTCCGGTGTCCCGGGCGAACTGCGCGTAGGCGGCGACCACGTCGGAGTCGGCGCCGTCGTCGACGGTCCAGGCGAGCGTGCTCCCCTCGCCGGGCAGCTCCGAGATCGTGCCGGAGGGCAGCGGCGCCTTCCGCCGCACCGGAGTCGCCGCGGCGGTCATGGTCGGCACGGGGCGGGCAGGGGTCGGGACGGCCGTCGGAGCGGCGGACGGCAGCACCGCCGCCGGCGCCGTGCTCGGCGGGAGCGCCGCGGGAGCGGGACGGGCGGGCGTGCACCCGGTCAGCGCGACCGCCGAGGAGGCGATCCCCAGCAGCAGCGCGCGTCGCCTCAACCGGTCCACGGGCCCCCCTCGCGAGCCCCGTCCCCCGGAGCGTCCCCGCGACCGTAGCGGTCGGGGAGGGAGCGGGCAACGCGGCGCGACACCCCTCCCTCCCCGCAGCCTCTACCGGAAGGTGCGCCTGACCGCGTTGTTCGCCGGCGTGGGATCGGCGGCGGCGGTCGACACCCTGGCGTCGATCGTCGTGGCGGCCGGCCGGTCGACGAGCGTCACCGAGTAGGTGGTGCTCCGCCCGGCCGAGACGCTCGGCGCGGTCCAGGTGAGGACCGTCGTGCCCGCGGCCGAGCCCTTCGTCTGCACGGCGCCGGGCGCACTCGCCACCGTTCCGCTGACGACGACTCGGGTGGTCGTCGTCGCCGCGTCCCGGGTGCCGGTGTTCCGGACGGTGATCGTGCCCGAGAGGGGAGCCGTCGCCGCCAGTCCCGGCGCCGGCGCCAGCGTCAGTGTGAGGTCGGCGCGGGTGGAGGACTTCACCTGCAGCGACTGCGTCACCGAGGTCGCGGCGAGCCACGCCGAGTCGCCCGCCTGCGTGGCCCGGACCGTGCAGCTCGCCGCGCCCGTCAGCCGCACCGTCGCCGTGCCCGCGCCGGTCGCGGTCAGCGTGCAGCTGCCGCTCGCGTACAGCTTCACGGGCAGACCGGAGGAGGCGGTGGCCGCGACCGGGTAGGCGATTCCCTTCTCGGGCGAGGACGGCATCGCGGTCGAGAAGGCGACCTTCTGCGCCTTCTTCTTCTGGGGGACGACCGCGGTGACCGCGATCGACTGGGTCGCCCGGGGAGCCGCGTCGTGCGAGGCGTCGCCGGCCTGATCCGCGGTGACGGTGCAGGTGCCGGATCCGCTGAAGGTCACGACGCCGCTCGCGAGCGAGCACGCGCCCGTGGCGCCGATCGTGACCGGCAGACCGGAGGAGCCGCCCGCCGCGGTCGGCGTGTAGCGGCCGCCCGCGGTCGCCGTGCTCGGAGCCGCGGAGGTGAAGGCGACCGTCTGCAGCGCCTTGCCGATCGGGAACGTCCGGACGACCTGCTCCGCGGGCGCGTGAGCGTCGTCGCCGGCCTGGTCCAGCGTCAGCGTGCAGGTGCCGACGGAGTCGTAGGACACCGTGCCGTCCTCTCCCAGCGAGCAGGAGTCGGAGGCGTCGAGCACCGGGTCGGCGCTCGACGGGCCGCGGACGATCGACGGGGTCCAGGAGCCGCCGATCCGGGCGTCCGTCGGAGCGGCGTCGCGGAACGTCACCGCTCCCGCTGCCGCGCCGACCTCCACCGACTGCGAGATCCGCGGAGCCGCCGAGTGGCGCTCGTCCCCGGCCTGGTCCGCGGTCACCGTGCAGGTGCCGGAGCGGGTGAAGGACACGACCCCGCCCGCGATCGTGCAGGACCCGGCCGCTCCGAGCACCACGGGGGCGCTCGACGCGCCGGCCGTCACGACGGGCGTGTAGGAGCCCCCCGCGACCGCCGCGTCGGGGACCGGCGAGGCGAACGCCAGCGTCTGGCCGAGGGCGCCGATCGCGAAGGTGCGGACGGCCTGCGGAGCGGCGCCGTACCGCGAGTCGCCCGCCTGGTCGAGCGTCAGCGTGCAGGTGCCGACGGAGTCGTGGGACACGACTCCCGCCGCCGCCGAGCATGCTCCGGAGGCGGTGAGCACCGGACGCGCCGTGGAGGGTCCGGCGATGATCCGCCTGGTGGTCGTCCCGCCGACCGTCGCGCCGGTCGGCGCGTTGCCGCCGAAGGAGACGGTGCCCGCGAGCAGTCCGACCGCGATCACCTGCGAGGCCCGCTCCGCCGCGTCGTACCGGGCGTCGCCCGTCTGGTCGGCGGTCACCGTGCAGGTGCCCGATCCGGTGAAGGCGACGACCCCGTTGGTGAGCGTGCAGGATCCGGAGGCGCCGAGCACCACGGGGCGCCCCGAGGCTCCGCCGGTCGCGGTCGGGCGGTAGGTGCCGCCCGCGAGCGCCGAGTCCGGCGCCTGCGAGGTGAAGGCCACGGTCTGCGCGACCCGGGTGATCTCGAAGCTGCGCACGGCCGTCGGCGCTGCGCTGTGGCGGATGTCGCCCGCCTGGTCCAGCGTCAACGTGCAGGTGCCGGCGGAGTCGTAGGAGACCAGTCGGAAGGGCCCGACGGAGCAGGCACCGGAGGCCGTCAGCACCGGGGGGGCACTGGAGGGGCCGGCGACGACCGCGGCCGTCGAGGAGCCCCCGACCCGGGCCTCGGCCGGAGCATCGCCGCCGAACGCGACGGTGCCCGCGAGCTGCGTGACCGCGACGGTCTGCGAGGCCTGCGCCGCCGCGGCGTAGCGCCCGTCGCCCGCCTGGTCCGCCGTGACGGTGCAGGTGCCGCTGCCGGCGAAGGTGACGACGCCGTCGGCGAGCGTGCAGGCGCCGGTCGCTCCGATCGTCACGGGGAGCCCGGAGGCGCCGCCCGTCGCGGTCGGAGTGAGCGTGTCGCCGGACGTGGCCGTCGACGGCGCGGTCGAGGTGAAGGCGACGGTCTGCGCGATCGCGGTGATCTCGAAGGTCTGGACCGCCCGCGCGGTGCCGTAGGTGGCGTCGCGGTAGTGGATCGCCGTCAGCGTGCAGGTGCCCGCGGAGTCGAACCGGACGGCGCCGTTCTCGCCGTCGGAGCAGGCGCCCGAGACGCTGAGCACCGAGGGGCCGGAGGACGGGCCGCGCGTGAAGGCGGGAGTGAAGGATCCGCCGACCTCCGCGTCGGTCGGGACGGCGGTCGTGAACGCCACGGAGCCGGGCGCGTAGCCGACCTCCACCTCCTGCACGGCGGGCCGGGCGCTGTCGTACTGCCGGTTGCCGTTCTGGTAGGCGAAGACGCCGCAGACGCCCTTCGTGGTGAAGGTGACCACGCCGTCCTTCGCCGAGCACGACGCGGTGGTGAGGAGGAACGGAGCGATGCCCGAGGCGCCGCCCTCGACCACGGGGCGGTACGTGTCCCCGAGGACGGCGCCGACCGGAGGCGCGCTCGTGATCCGGACCGTCTGCGGGAGGAAGTAGATCGAGTACTCCTGCTCGGCGTGCCGCGCGGGCCAGTAGCCGTCTCCGGGCTGGTCGAGGGACAGCACGCAGAGCCCGGCCCCGTCGTTCCGCACAGTCACGCCGTCCGGGAGGATCGAGCAGTCTCGGCTCGCGGAGAGCACGGGCACGCCCTTCGACGGGCCGGGCACGATCGTCGGCCGGTACGTCTCGAGCGACATCGCGTGCGGGGGCGCGGTGCTCCCGAAGGAGAGGTTCCCCTCGGGAGTCCCGACCGTGATGACCTGCCGGACCTGCGGAGCGGCGTCGTGCCGATCGTCCGCGGCCTGGTCGATCGTCACCGTGCAGGTGCCGTCGCCGAAGAACGTCACCACGTCGTCCGCGATGGTGCAGTTGCCGTTCTCGATCACCGCGATCACGAGCGGGTTGCCCGAGCCGCCGCCGGTCGCCTCGATCGTGTACCGGTCGTCGGCGAACACCCGGTCGGGCGGAGTCGAGGTGACGACGACGGTCTGGGGGATCCGCGAGATCGGGACGAAGCGCACCAGGCCGTCGGCGGCCGCGTACACCTCGTCGCCCGGCTGGTCGAACTGCACGCCGCAGGTCGAGGGCTCGGTGTAGGTCAGGATCTGCGCACCCGTCGCGTCGGGGGCGACGGTGCAGCCGAAGAAGGTCCTGACGAGCACCGGCAGTCCCGAGCTCGAGGTCGCCGTGGCGACGCCGGTCGACTCCAGGACGCCGGTCTTCGGCACCGCGACCGTCAGCGTCTGCGACGCCTTCGCGACCTCGAGATCGAAGGAGGCGCGCCCCGCGGTGTAGTGGTCGTCGCCGGCCTGATCCGCGGTCACGGTGCAGGTGCCGCTCCGGGTGAAGGTCACGACGCCGTCGGCGATCGCGCAGGATCCGGTCGCTCCGATCGAGACGGGGCTCCCGGAGCCGCCGCCGGTGGCCGTCGGAGTGAAGGTGCCCAGCGCCGTCGGCGCGGTCGGCCGCGAGGAGGTGAAGGCGACCGTCTGCGAGAACTTCCGGACCGTGATCCGGAACGAGGACGTGCCGGTGTTGCCGGCCTCGTCGTCCGCGGTGCAGTCGACCGTCGTGTCCCCGATCAGGAAGACGCTTCCCGAGGCGGGCGTGCAGGTCGAGCCCACGGCTCCGTCGACCGCGTCCTGCGCGGAGGACGCGAAGGTGACGACGGCGCCGGAGACGTCGGCCGGCTCGGCCGTGACGGCGGCGGGCACGGTCACGACGGGGGCCGAGCGGTCGGCCAGCGCGAAGGTGCCGGGGATCGACCGGAGGGTGTAGTTCGGCCCCGCGTCGCCTCCGTCGCACCGCGTGACGTAGTCGCCGACGGGCGTGCGCGCTCCGATCGTCACCTTCCCGGTGCCGTCCGCCGTGTAGTAGGCGCCGGTCGGCTCGGTGACGAACCGGTCGGTTCCTGCGAAGCCGTCGGCCGTGCAGGTGACCGTCGGGGCGGTCGCGGTGCCGTGCGCCTGCGTCCCGGGGCTCGACGCGGTCACCGAGAGGGGCGCCGGCGAGATCGTGAGCGCGCCGTCGATGGTGATCAGCTGTCCCGAGGGGTTCGTCAGGCCGGAGCAGCGCGTGGGGTAGCGGCCGACGGGGGTCGTCGCGGAGAGCGCCAGCGGTGTCCTGAATCCGGTGTCGGACGCCGCGAAGGCGCCGCAGGAGACCGTCCCCGAGGGGGAGCCGGTCACGGAGGCGGTGATCGCGGGGGGAGTGGATCCGTAGGTCGACGAGGGAGAGGAGGCGGTCACCATCGGGACGGCCGCGACGATGCGCAGCGCGCCGTCCTTGTACCCCGCGATCGTGTAGTCGCTGCTGACCTTCGCGCCGCTGCACCGCGTGGTGAAGGTGGTGAAGGTGGAGGTGGGCCAGTTCGGGATCAAGCGGTAGATGACGTCGTCCGCCGTGACGATCGGCCGGTAGACGCCGGCCGTGAGCGGGGCGCCGAAGGTGTCGGTGCCGACGAAGGCGGCCGTGCAGCGCAGGTCGGGGGACGGCGCGCCTCGCGGGTAGTCGACCGTCGGGGCGGTCACCGTGAGCGCCTTCGGCTTCGCCGTGAAGCTCTGCAGGGGCTCGCCCGCCCAGCCCAGAGGAGCGAGCGCGTCGAGCCTCGCCGCGAGCGTGCAGACGCCGGCGTGGAGCACGGTCACCCTCATGCCGCTGACGGAGCAGGTCTCGGCGGTCCTGCTGCTCAGGACGATCGAGCGGCCGGGCACATCGACGGCCTGCGCGTAGGGGCTCGCGTCGAAGGAGTCGCCGTACGCCTTCTGCGGGAGCGTCGACAGGTCGAAGCGCACGCCGCCCACCGCCACGGTGGCCGGCTCGCTGCGGACGCTGCCCCCGCAGGTGGTCAGGGTCGCCCGGTAGCGGTAGGAGCCGGTGGGATCGGGGCCGGCCTCGAGGAACGCGGTCCCGTCCTCCCGGGCGCCCGCCCGGCCGAGGGCGGGCTTCCACGTGGCGCCGCCGTCGGTGGACCTCTCCCACGACACGGCGGGGATGCCGCCGTAGACGGCCGAGACGCTCACGCCCATCGTCAGCGTGTAGATCTGGTTGGTGACGCCCGCGATGTCCGAGGGCTGCCGGGTGATGACGGGTGCCGCGGCGCACGCGCGCACCTCGTGGCGCAGAGCGGGGAGCGCCGACCAGCTCCCTCGTCCCGCCTCGGCGGGGGTGATGGTGTCGGGGTAGTGCGCGCGGATCTCGTTCCAGCCCTGCGGGATGTCCCTCGTGGTCAGAACGCCGACGCCGTCCGCGTCGAGGGTCACCCTGCTGGTGCCTGCACCGGTGAGGATCTCGACGGTGCCGCCGGCGGCCACCGGCCGGCCCAGGCTCGGGATGGTCACCTTCGCGGTGACGGTGACCTCCTGCCCGAGCATCGAGAAGTCGGGGGTCCGCGTCACGGTCACGGCGGTGTCGTACACCGGAGCGACCACGGGGTCGGCCGCCGTCGGGCCGGCCGTCTGCGAGATCCTCGTCACGCTCGGGTGCACGTAGCTCGAGCCGCCGCCGCCCGCGCCGGGGTCGTTCATGACGCCGAGGGTGTCGTTCATGCTGCCGAACACGTAGGGCGATCCGCCGCCGCCGCCGTACCACCAGCCGGCCCCGCCGCCGCCGCCGCTGTGGCCGGGGAACGAGCAGTTGCCGCCGCCGCCGCGGGAGGCGCCGGCGTCGGCGCCCTTGCCGTCGTTGAGGAACACGCCCCACTGGCCGTTGTTGCCGTCGGCGCACTCGCCGAACGTGCTGTAGCCGCGGGCGCCGGGCGAGCCGCCCGAGCTCTGCCCGGCCGCGCCGCCGCCGCCGCCGTCGGCCGCGTTGTTCCTGCCGCCGTTCCCGCCGCCCCTCGCGCCGCTGCCGGCGTCGGCGTCGCCGCCGACCGAGGACCGCCCGCCGCCGCCTCCGCCGCCCGCCGCCACGGCGAGGGCGTGCTGACAGCCGTCCGAGCCGGCCGTGCTGAGGTACTGGGCGTCGCCGCCCGCGCCGCCGGAGTCGCCCCCGTAGACGCCGCCGTTCACGTAGCGCGTGGCGCCTGCCGCTCCGGCCGGGGCGCCGGCGAGGCGCCCGATCTCCAGCACCTGCCCGGGTGTGACGGGCACCTCCACGACGAGGCTGGAGCCGCGTCCGCCGGCGTTGCCCGTCCCGAGGCCGCTCGCACCCTTCCCGCCGTTCTGTCCGCTGAGGACGGCGCGGACCGTCGAGACCCCGGTCGCGGGAACGGTGTACTGCGACACCGTCGAGACCTTCGGGGAGGTGAAGCACGCGGTGCTGAAGACCGGCGCCGCCGACGCGGTCGGCGCGGCCACGACGCTGAGTCCTGCGCCCGCTACGAGCACGGCCGCGGCGACGAGGGAACGGAGGAAGGACTGGCGCATGTGCTGCTACTCCCGGCTGCTGCCGGGAGCGGGCGCCCGCGGTCGGCTCAGAGTAGGGCGGTCGTCGACCCGCGAGGAAGGCGGAACATACACGAACGCCCTGCTCGGGGGGTACGGGAGGCCACTTCTGCCGGAACCTCCCAGGAAGTCCCCGTGCACGTCGGGGCGGCGTCCCCACCCTGTCGGGGCAGTGTCCCCACCCTGTCGGGGGAGTGTCCCCACCCTGTTGCGGCCGCCGCCCGGGTCGCGTAGCCTAGCGAGGTTGCGTGCATCTGCACGCGCTTGCGTGCTGCCCACCGGGCAGGAGCTCCGGCTCCGGCCGGACAGGCGGGCGGTGCGCCGACAAGTGACCTTGGGTGGGTCGGGCGGGGCTTCGTGCCGCGCGTGATCCACGGTAACCACACATGGAGGAAACCATGGCAGCAGTCTGCCAGGTGACCGGAGCCGTCCCCGGCTTCGGGCACGCCATCTCGCACTCGCACCGGCGCACCAAGCGCCGCTTCGACCCGAACGTGCAGAAGAAGACGTACTACGTGCCGTCGCTTCGCCGTAACGTCACCCTGACCCTCTCGGCCAAGGGCATCAAGGTCATCGACGCCCGTGGCATCGAGTCCGTCGTCAAGGATGTTCTCGCTCGCGGGGTGAAGATCTAATGGCCAAGCAGCAGGACGTCCGTCCGATCATCAAGCTCCGTTCGACGGCCGGCACCGGTTACACCTACGTGACCAAGAAGAACCGCCGCAACGACCCCGACCGTCTCGTGCTCAAGAAGTACGACCCCGTAGTGCGCAAGCACGTCGACTTCCGCGAGGAGCGCTAAGTATGGCCAAGAAGAGCAAGATCGCCCGCAACGAGCAGCGCAAGGTGATCGTCGACCGCTACGCCGCCAAGCGCCTCGAGCTGAAGAAGGCCCTGGTCGACCCGGCCGGGACCGACGAGACCCGTGAGGCCGCCCGCGTCGGCCTCCAGAAGCTCCCCCGCAACGCCTCGCCCGTCCGCGTCCGCTCGCGCGACGCCGTCGACGGCCGCCCCCGCGGCAACCTCACGAAGTTCGGCATCTCGCGTGTCCGCTTCCGTGACATGGCGCACCGCGGCGAGCTGCCCGGTATCACCAAGTCCAGCTGGTGACCGAGCGCCGCTAGCGGCGTGAACGACCGAAGGCCCGTGATCGAAGGATCGCGGGCCTTCGTCGTCCCGCCGGCGGACGTAAAATGTGCGGATGACCGACTCCATCCTGCCCACCGTCGCCGAGATCGCGGCGCTCATCGACCACGCGATCCTGAAGCCCGAGCTCACCCGCGCCGAGGTCGACGCCCAGCTCGACGAGGCGCGCGCGTCCGGCGTGTTCAGCGTCTGCGTCCGCCCCTCCGACATCGCCCACTCGGTCGCTCGGCTCGAGGGCTCCGGCGTCCTGGTCGGCACGGTCATCGGCTTCCCCCACGGCACCACCTCGACCGCGGCGAAGGTCGCGGAGTCGCGTCAGGCGCTCGCCGACGGCGCGTCCGAGCTCGACATGGTCGTCAACATCGGCCGCCTCCGGAGCGGCCTGCTCCAGGACGTCGAGGACGACGTCCGCGCCGTGGTCGAGGCCGCCGAGGGCCACGTCGTCAAGGTCATCCTCGAGACGAGCCTCCTCGACGACGAGCAGGTCGTCGAGGGCAGCCGGGCCGCCGAGCGCGCCGGCGCGGACTTCGTGAAGACCGCCACCGGCTTCGCGGGCGGAGGCGCGAACGAGCACGACCTCCGCCTCATGCGCGGCGCCGTCTCGGAGGCCGTCCAGGTGAAGGCGTCCGGCGGCGTCCGCGACCTCGACACGCTCCTCGCCTACCGCGGCCTCGGCGTCACCCGCTTCGGCACCAGCGGCTCCGCGACCATCCTCGGCGACCTCGCCGCGCGGCACTCGGGCGACTCCTCCGCGGCACGTGTCGACTCCGCCTCCTACTGACGGAGCGGCCGACGAGGGCCGCACCGCACCCGCCGACCGGATGACGCCCGTGCGCCTGCGCCCGGGCCGCGCCGGCCGGTGGGCGGAGCGGACCCGCCGCCCCCTCGACGAGATCGCCCGCGCCCTCAAGGAGCGCGTCTACGCGATCTTCACGGGCCTGGCCGTGGTGATGATCTACCTCGTCGGCGACCACCCCGACGCGGTCCACGCCCTCCAGAGCCTCGTGATCTCGATCATCGGGATCTCCGCCGCGGGCTTCGTCGCCGAGGTGATCGCGCACCAGGTCGTGCACGCGGCGACGCCCTCGCGAGCGGAGTCGGGCACGATGCTGCGGATCGCGGGCGGGGCGCTCGCCTCGGCGTCGCTCCCGGTCCTCGCGCTCGGTGCCGCGGCGCTGGGCTGGATCGATGCGACGGTCGCGCTGCGGATCGGCGCGGGCGTCTACGTCGCCACGCTCGCGGGGATCGCGCTCATCGCCGTCGTGCGCGCGGGTCTCTCCTGGAAGGAGAGCCTCGTCTCGCTGCTCGGGATCGTGGGCCTCGGCGTGCTGGTCGTCGGCGTGCTCGCGCTCGCGCACTGATCCGGAGGCGCCGCCGCGCGTAGGCTCGGACGGATGACGTCACGCACCAGGGTCGAGCTCGGCCGCCGCGAGGACCTCGGCGCCGACTGCGCGAACTGCTTCGGCCTGTGCTGCGTGGCCCTCGCCTTCGCCCGCTCCGCCGACTTCCCGTTCGACAAGCGCGCCGGGGACCCGTGCGTCAACCTCGACGGCGAGGACGCGTGCACGATCCACCGCCGGCTCCGGCCCCAGGGCTTCGTCGGCTGCACCGTCTTCGACTGCTTCGGCGCCGGTCAGAAGGTCTCGCAGCAGACGTTCGGCGGCGTCTCCTGGCGGTCCGACCCGGCCGTGCGCGAGCGGATGTTCGCGGTGTTCCCGCTGATGCGCCGCCTGCACGAGCTGCTCTGGTACCTCGACTCCGCTCTGGCGCTGCCCGGCGTCGGCGCGCCGCTCCTCGATGAGCTGCGCGAGCGGTTCGACGCGGTGCACGCGCACACCCTCGGCGAGCCGGAGCAGGTGGTCGCGGTCGACGTCGACGCGGAGTACGGAGCGTCCCGGCCGCTCCTGATCGCGGCGAGCGCGGCCGCTCGCGCAGGAGCGGCGCCGGCTGCCGGCCGGTCGAGGGGCCGTCGGCTCGCTCCGGGTGCCGATCTGGCGGGCGTATCGCTCCGGAACGCGGACCTGCGGGGGGCGGATCTGCGGGGCGCGCTCCTCCTCGCCGCGGATCTGCGGGGTGCGGATCTGCAGCGGTGCGACCTGCTCGGGGTGGACCTTCGTGATGCGGACGTGTCCGGTGCGCGGCTCGCCGAGGCGGTCTACCTCACCCAGGCGCAGGTGAACAGCGCCCGAGGGGATGCGGCGACCACGCTGCCGTCGCATTTCGAGCGCCCGTCGCACTGGGGCGGCTAGCCCGCCAGGTCAGAGGCTGCGGGGGCCGCCCAGCGACTCGTCGCCGCCCTCGTCGTCGAAGCCGAGGGCCTCGACGACCTCGCGGCCGAGGAGGTGCGCGCCGCTCCAGCCCTCGATGACGCACCGGGGGAACGCCTCGCGGTTCGGCGAGCCGAGCCATGCGGCCGCGGCCTCGCGGGCCCATGCCTCCGAGGCGTACACGCCGATGATCGCGGTGCGGTCGTCCCACGGCGTCGCGGTCGAGAGGACGAAGTGGTCACCGTTCACGATCGGATCTCCTCCGGCTCTCGGGGTTCAGCGACCCCGTGGGAGTGCGGGACCGGACCGGACGCTACCCGTGGGCGGGGGAGCGCGTCTCCGGGGTCGACACGAGCGCGGATGAAGGCTACGGGAACGTCGAGCGCGGCGCGATCACCCGATGGTCCCACGCAGGCGGGCGTTCAGCCCACCCAGAGCCGTCGCGATCTCGTTCTCGTCGCTTCCGGGGAGGAGGGCGCCGCCCTGCTCGAGGCCGTGGCGCAGCGCCTCGACCTCCTCAGCGGGGAGGCCGCCGCTGTCGAGGAGGGCCTGGAGGGCGGCGAGGATGCCGACGAGGGCGACGGCGTCGTCCAGGTCGAGGGGGCGGACGCAGGACTTCTCCATGTCATCGCTCCTGTTCAGGTCAGGGGTTCGGGGGCGGGGGCCCCACATC
>NZ_PSWG01000033.1:0-24101 GCF_002931195.1 Rathayibacter sp. AY1C2
GTTCCCGGGGCCGGGGGGTCTCGAGGGGGGAGCTGTGCCCGCTGCTCGATCAGCAGGAGGGCGCCGCTCAGGCCTCGACCCAGGTCCAGGTGCCGGCCGGGCCGTCGACCGAGACGTCGCCGCCGGAGCGCGTCACGGTGAAGACCGTCTCCTCCCCCGTGTCGTGCGCGACGACCCGGACCGGCGTCGCTCCGTCCGGCCCCGGGAACACCCTCAGCTCGAGCCCGTCGAGGTAGTCGTACTCGGCCGAGTCCTGGCGGGCCCCCACCGGGATCACCGCACCCTCGCGCACGTACAGCGGCAGCGAGTCGAAGCCGTGGACCTCACGGCGCCACTCCCCCGTCGAGACGGTCCGCTCGCCCGTCCACCAGCTCGTCCACGTCCCGCGCGGGAGGTAGAACTCGACCGTGCCGTCCTCGGTGAACACCGGAGCGACGAGCAGGTCGTGCCCGAGCAGGTACTGCGTGTCGAGGTGGGCGGCGCTGCGGTCGTCCTCGAACTCGAGCGCCATCGGGCGCATGATCGGGACGCCGGTGCGCGCCGCCTCCGCCCCCGCCGCGAAGAGGTAGGGCATCAGCGAGAGCTTCAGCCGGGTGAAGAGCCGGGTGACCTCCACGGCCTCCTCGTCGAACGCCCACGGCACGCGCACCGAGGAGGATCCGTGCAGCCTCGAGTGCGAGGAGAGCAGGCCGAACGCGAGCCAGCGCTTGAACACTCCGGGATCGGGCGTGCCCTCGAAGCCGCCGATGTCGTGCGCCCAGAAGCCGAACCCGCCCAGCGCGAGCGAGAGGCCTCCGCGCAGGGTCTCGGCCATCGACACGTAGGAGGAGGTGTTGTCCCCGCCCCAGTGCACCGGCAGCGACTGCCCGCCGACCGTGGCGCTGCGGGCGAAGAGGACCGCGCGGCCCTCGCCGAGCTCCTGCTCGAGCACCTCGTGCACCGCGCGGTTGTAGAGCTGGGTGTACCAGTTGTGCATGGCCTCGGGGTCGGTCCCGTCGGCCCAGACGACGCCCTCCGACGGGATCCGCTCGCCGAAGTCGGTCTTGAAGGAGTCGACGCCCTGGCGCACGAGGACGCGGAGCTTCTCCTGGAACCAGGAGGTCGCCTCCGGATTCGTGAAGTCGATCAGGGCCATGCCGGCGACCCACATGTCCCACTGCCAGACGTCGCCGGAGGCCGTTCTGAGCAGGTAGCCCTTCTCGCGCCCCTCGGCGAACAGCGGCGACGCCTGCGCGATGTACGGATTGATCCAGACGCAGGTGTGCAGCCCGCGCTCGTGCAGGCGGGCGAGGATCCCCTCCGGGTCCGGGAAGGTGCGCGGGTCCCACTCGAGGTCGGTCCACTGGAACTCGCGCATCCAGAAGCAGTCGAAGTGGAACGCCGACAGCGGCAGCTCCCGCTCCGCGAAGCCGTCGATGCAGGAGTTCACCGTCTCCTCGTCGTAGCTCGTGGTGAAGCTGGTCGTCAGCCAGAGCCCGTAGCTCCAGGCGGGCACGACGGAGGGGCGGCCCGCGAAACCGGTGTAGCGCCGCAGCACGTCCTTCTTCGTCGGGCCCTGGATCACCAGGTACTCCAGCGCCTCGCCGCCGACCGAGAACTGCACGCGCTCGACCGCCTCGGAGCCGATCTCGAACGACACGAGGCCGGGATCGTTCACGAGCACGCCGTAGCCGCGGCTGGAGAGGTAGAACGGGACGTTCTTGTAGGCCTGCTCGGAGGAGGTGCCGCCGTCGGCGTTCCACACATCCACGGTCTGGCCGTTCTTCACGAAGGGGCCGAAGCGCTCGCCGAGCCCGTAGACCAGCTCGCCGACGCCGAGGTCGAGCTGCTCGTGCAGGTAGGCGGCTCCGTCCGGTCCGGTCAGGTAGCCCTGCGCCTTGTGCCCGGAGCCGGTGAGGCGCGTGCCGGTCGAGGTGTCCCAGAACTCCAGCGACCACGGAGCGCCCTGCCTGATCCGGACCTCGAGGTCGCCGGTGCGCAGCACGCCGCCGGACTCCGTCACCTCCGCCGCTCCGACGTCGCCCCCGGCCAGCTCGAAGCCGGGCCGCGCCGCCGTCCCGCGCCAGTGCTCGATCCGCACCCGCGCGACCCCCTCGGCCGGCGAGGACACCGTGACCGTGAGCGCCGGCCGGTTGAGGACGTCGCCGCGGCCCTGGATGACCCGGGTCGGGGCGATCACCTCGAGCGAGGTGCCGTCGGTGCGGATGTCGTACGCCTCCTGCGCGAACAGGGGCGTGAATCCGGCCCGCGTCTGCCAGAACCCGTCGGTGAACTTCATGGGGGTGCCTTTCGATGGCGCGCCGGCGGATCCCGCGAGGGAGGCGCCGACGGAGGGAGAGAGGGCTACTTGACCGCGCCGGCGGTGATGCCGCGGGTGAGGGTGCGCTGGAAGATCAGGAAGAAGATCAGCGTCGGGAGAAGGCCCAGGAGAGCGCTCGCGCTGGTCGTGGTGACGTCCATGATCTTGTCGCCCTGGAGGCTCGAGATCGCGATCGGGACGGTCTGCGTCGCGTCGCTCACCAGGAAGACCAGCGGGATGAGGAACTCGTTCCAGGTCCAGATGAAGAAGAAGATCATCAGCACCGAGAGGGTGGGCCGCGAGATCGGGACGATCACCCGGGTGAGGACCTGCCACTTCGAGGCGCCGTCGAGAGCCGCGGCCTCGAGGATCTCCTTCGGGAAGGTGCCGTAGACGCTCGAGAGCAGATAGGTGCCGAACGCCGACTGGATCACGGTGAAGATGACGATGACCGACAGCTGGGTGTCGTAGATCCCGACCGCTTTGAACATGTAGTACAGCGGGTAGAGCAGGGCCTCCTGCGGGAGCATGTTCGCCAGCAGGAACAGGACGATGATCCAGCTCCGGCCGCGGACCCGGCCGATGCCGATCGCGTAGGCGTTCAGCACCGAGAGGGCGACGGCGAGGATCGCGACCGACCCCGAGATGAGGATCGAGTTGCCGAGCTTCTCGGGGAAGTCGACGCGGCTCCAGAAGGTCGAGAGGCCGTCGAAGGAGAGGCCGGTCGGGAAGGCGAGCGGGCCGTTCGCCGAGTACTCCGCGGGGGTCTTGAAGGAGTTGAGCAGGATCAGCAGCACCGGGCTGATGATCACGAGCCCGATCACCACGGCGACGGCGAGGATGACCCAGTCGCCGAGGGTGCGCTTGGTCGTGCCCTTCGCGGGCTTGGCGGGACGGGAGGACGGGAGGTCCGCGTCCTCCGTGCCGGCCTGGGTGAGGGGCAGGGTCTCGATGGCCGACATCAGCGGGCTCCTTCGCTGCGCTCGACGCGCTCCTGGGCGCGGATGAACAGCACGGCGAGGATCACGATGACGATCGTGAGCGCGGTCGCGATGGTGGCGCCGTAGCCCACCTGCTGCTTCTGGAAGAACTCGGTGTACGAGTAGTAGGAGGGGACGATCGTGGAGTCGCCGGGGCCGCCGCGGGTCAGGGCGTAGATCGGGCCGAAGACCTTCAGCGCGGCGATGGTGCAGGTGAGGGTGACCACGAAGATCTCGGGCCGGATGATCGAGACCGTGATCCAGCGGAAGCGCTGGAACCAGTTCGCCCCGTCGAGCTCCGCCGCCTCGTAGAGCTCGGGGTCCACGCGCTGCAGTGCCGCCATGAAGATGACGACCGGGTAGCCCAGCTGCACCCAGATCATCACGACCATGATCGAGAGCATCGCGGTGTCCGGCTTGCCGAGCCAGTCGTGCGAGAGGGAGCCGAGCCCGACGGCCTCGAGGATCGAGTTCAGCGCGCCGTTGTCGGGGCGGAGGATCCAGCCGATGACGATCGCGGCGATGACGGTCGGCAGGATCTGCGGGAGGTAGTAGGTGGCACGGAGGAAGCTCGCCAGGCGCCCGCCGAACTTCTTGCCGACGAGATCGAAGAGGATCGCCGCGAGCAGGAGTCCGAGGATCGTGGGGACGATCACCATCGCGATGATCATGTAGACCGAGTTGAGGAACGAGGTCCAGAACTGGTCGTCGCCCATCAGCTCGATCCAGTTGTCGAGGCCGATGAAGATCGGCGGCTTGATGCCGCGCCAGGACGTGAAGCTGATGTAGACGTTCCAGATCAGCGGGATCAGCACGATGAACGTGAAGAGCACGAACCCGGGGATCAGGTAGAGCCAGTAGCCGCCGGAGCGCTTCTCGCGGGGCGGCGTCGTGGGAGGCGGCGCGCTCTCCGCGCGACGAGGTGCTGTCGTCGTCATGGGTACTCCTAGGTCGGACGGGGTCGTGGATGTGCTGCCGCGGGATGCCGCTCCGATACGGAGGCGACGGCGTGTCGCGTACCGGAGCGGCATCCCGCGGGGGGTGGAGGCTCGGCGGTGTTCGTGCGACCCCCTCGAGGGGTCGCCGTCACGTCCTCAGGTCTTCCACGGCCGTTCCGCGCCTGCAGGCGCGGGGCCGGCCGCCGTGGCCGACATCACGTGACGCTTCCGCGTCACGTGATGTCGGCGACTCCGTCGTCGTACTTGGCCTGGAGGTCGGAGAGCATGGCGGACTCGTCGGAGGAGCCGTTGATGAGCTCCTGCGTGGCGGCGACCAGGTCGTCGTAGAAGGTCGCGGTGGGCCAGTCGGGGTAGAAGGAGAGCTGGTCGCCGTCGACGACCGTCTTCCACTGCGAGAGCAGCGCCTTGCTCTTCTCGTCGGTGATGGCGCTCTCGTCGACGACCAGCGGGATGCCTCCGTTGTTGCCGATGAGGTTCTGGATCTCGGGTCGCATCGTGATGTCGATCCACTTGTAGGCGAGGTCCTTGTTCTTCGCCGTCTCCGGGATCACCCAGTGGTTGCCGGCGGAGCCCATCGTGAACTCGGCACCCGGGAAGAGGAACGTGTCCCACTCGAATCCGGTGATCTCGGTCTTGAAGCGGCCGAACCACCAGGAGCCCGAGAAGAAGATCGGGTACTCGCCCGAGATGAACGCCGTGCCCGCGTCCTCCGCCTTCAGCCCGGAGGCGTCGGCCGAGAAGTAGCCCTTGTCGACGTAGGTCTTCAGCTGGTCGGCCGCGTAGCTCCAGGCCGCGTCCTCGAAGTCGACCTCGCCCGTGTAGGTCTGGTAGTCGGTGACCCAGGAGCGGTCGGCCTTCAGCAGCGCGAGCTGGTAGAAGAGCTGCTGCAGCGGGTACTCGGCGCCGGCCTCCGCCAGCGGGGTGATCCCCTTGGCCACGAAGGCGTCGAGGACGGCCGTGAACTCCTCGTAGGTGGTGGGGACCTCGAGGCCGTTCGCGGCGAAGGCGTCCTTGTTGTAGTAGACGAAGGTGAACTCGCCGTAGTTGGGGATGCCGTACCAGGAGCCGGAGCCCATGATCCCGTTCTCGTCGTACTTCGCGGTGGTCTGCAGCGCGCCGGGGATCAGCGAGTCCCAGCCGTAGAACTCGACCGCCTCGTCGAGGTTGGTGAGCAGGCCCTGGCTCGAGAGGAGTCCGCTGGTCGCGTTGCCCTTGTTGTACTCGACGACGTCGGGCGCCGAGTTGGAGTTGAAGATCTGGCTGGCGCCGGTGCGCAGCTGCTCGAAAGCCTTGAATTCGTACGCGATCTCGGCCCCCGTCTCCTGGGTGAAGATGTCGCGGGCGGCGAGCCAGGCGATGCCGCGGTCGCTGTCGGGCGTCTCGAAGTCCCAGAGCGTGAGGGTGCGGCCGGCGCCGTCGACCGTGGTCGAGAGCGCGTCGGAGCCGGCGTCGGAGCCGCCACCGGAGCAGGCGGCCAGCGCGAACATCGCGCTGAGGCCGACTCCGCCGGCGAGGAGGTTGCGCCGGCTGAGACCGGCGGTCGGGCGGTGGAAGGCGGAGCGGGATCGGAGCGACATTGCGGTGGTTCTCCTTCGAACGGTGCGGTGGTGCTGCGGAGGTGGTGCAGGGAGCGCACTCTCGCGGGGGCGTGGTGTCGAAGCGTTTCGACAGTGCGCAGAGCCGGAGCGGGCAGGAAGAGGGTGGAGGACTAGAGAGAGGCCGGCGCGGGAGTGCCGGACGGGACCGCCGGCACCGGAGCGCCGGTCGGAGCGACCGCGAGGGATCCGCGGTCGACGTAGGAGGGCGGGAGCAGCTCGACGCCGACGGTGCGGCCGGAGTCGATCTGCTGGAGGGTCCGCGCGACGGCCGCTCGGCACATCGCGTCGAACGGGAGGGGAAGACTGCTGGTGGGGACCGGGAGGGCGCCGCCGTCATAGCTGGCGCAGGCCGCCAGGATCGACAGGTCGCCGGGGACGGAGAGGCCGCGCTCGAGGACGCGCTCGATCGCCGCCTCCGCCACGGGCTCGTTGCAGTGCAGCACGAGCGCGGTGGGCGGGACGGGTGCGGCGAGGATCGCGTCGATCGCGGCCTGTGCGCTCGGGCGGCCGATGTGCGGGCGCTCGACCGCGATCTCGACTCCGAGCGCCGCAGCCTCGGCGCGGAACGCCTCGTCGAAGCGGCGGACGAAGCCGGCGTTGCGGTCGGTGTAGGACTGCGGGTGCTCGAGCAGGCCGAGCGAGCGGTGGCCCAGCTCGGCGAGCCGGCGGACGCTCTGGCGGGCGGCCTCGGCGAAGTCGAGGTCGACGCAGGCGAGATCGTGGGAGTCGGCGGGCACGCCGATGAAGGTGGCGGGGACCCCCGCCGCGCGGATCAGCTCGGCGCGGTCGTCGTCGTCGTCGACGCCCATCAGGACGATGCCGTCGACGAGCGAGGAGGAGGAGACGCGCCCGATGCCGCTGGACGCCTCGTCGGTGACGAGCAGCAGGACGTCGTAGTCCGACTCCCGGGCGCGCTCGAGCACCTCGGTGACGAAGCGCATGTGGGTCGGCAAATGCAGCTCGCCGCGCATCGGGGCGGAGAGGGCGAGGATGTGGGTCCGCGCCCCGGCGAGCATCCGGGCTCCCGCGTGGGGCCGGTAGCCGAGCTGGCGCACCGCGTCGTCGACGCGCTGCCGGGTGGAGGCGGCGATCGAGCGCTTGCCGGAGAGGGCGTAGGAGACGGTGCTGATCGAGACTCCGGCAGCGCGGGCCACGTCGTGGATGGTCGCCATGGCTCCTCCTGCCGGACGTCGTCGTCGGTCGCGGTCGAGCTTCGAAGCGCTTCGACCGGTCGTGCTGGAGCGACTGTACGCACAGTCGAAGCGCTTGCGCAAGCGATCCTCGCGACGACCTCCCCGGGCGCCGGCCCGCTCCGCGAGCGGTTCCGCCGCACGAACGGGCGGCACCTGCGATCGGCCGGAGGGCGACGCGCCGGGCCTTCCGCTCGTTGCGCCTCCCGACCCTCAGGGGATATGTTGGGCTCAACAACAATTCGGCGACGTCGCCGGAAAGGATTCGGATCCCATGTCCCTGACCCCCACCCGCGCCGACAAGTTCTCGTTCGGCCTCTGGACCATCGGCTACAACGGGACGGACCCGTTCGGCGGCCCGACCCGCGAGCCGCTCGACGTCGTCCACGCGGTCGAGAAGCTCGACGAGCTCGGCGCGTACGGCCTCACCTTCCACGACGACGACCTGTTCGCCTTCGGCTCCACCGACGCCGAGCGCCAGACCCAGATCGACCGCCTCAAGGGCGCGCTGGAGTCCACCGGCCTCATCGTGCCGATGGTCACCACCAACCTCTTCAGCGCCCCGGTCTTCAAGGACGGCGGCTTCACCTCGAACGACCGCGACGTCCGCCGCTTCGCGCTGCGCAAGGTCCTCCGCAACATCGACCTCGCCGCCGAGCTGGGCGCGAAGACGTTCGTCATGTGGGGCGGCCGCGAGGGCGCCGAGTACGACTCCGCCAAGGACATCCGCGCCGCGCTCGAGCGCTACCGCGAGGCCGTCAACCTGCTCGGCGACTACGTCACCGACAAGGGCTACGACATCCGCTTCGCCATCGAGCCCAAGCCGAACGAGCCCCGCGGCGACATCCTGCTGCCGACGCTCGGCCACGCGATCGCGTTCATCGACTCCCTCGAGCGCCCCGAGCTCGTCGGCGTGAACCCCGAGGTCGGCCACGAGCAGATGGCGGGCCTGAACTTCACCGCCGGCATCGCCCAGGCGCTGTACCACGGCAAGCTCTTCCACATCGACCTCAACGGCCAGCGCGGCATCAAGTACGACCAGGACCTGGTCTTCGGCCACGGCGACCTGCACAACGCGTTCTCGCTCGTCGACCTCCTCGAGAACGGCGGCCCCGGCGGCGTCCCGGCCTACGACGGCCCGCGCCACTTCGACTACAAGCCCTCGCGCACCGAGGACGAGACCGGAGTCTGGGACTCGGCCGCCGCGAACATGCGCACCTACCTGCTGCTCAAGGAGCGCGCCGCGGCCTTCCGCGCCGACCCCGAGGTGCAGGAGGCGCTGGCCGCCGCGAAGGTCGCCGAGCTCTCCACCCCGACGCTGAACGAGGGCGAGTCGTACGACGACCTGCTCGCGGACACCGCCTCGTACGAGTCGTTCGACGCCGACGCCTACCTCGGCGGCAAGGGCTTCGGCTTCGTGCGCCTGCAGCAGCTGGCCACCGAGCACCTGCTCGGCGCCCGCGGCTGACCCGCACCCCCTGAGCCCGCGGTCCGCCGCGGGACGACCTGAGACGGACGAGATCCCCTGCACCCGCACGGGGTCTCGTCCGTTCTCCTGCATCCGGCCCGGTTCCGCACCGGACGCCCGAACCCGCACCCCCCAACGAAAGAGGACAGCGATGACGCTCGTCGCAGGGATCGACTCGTCGACCCAGAGCTGCAAGGTGGTCGTCCGCGACCTCGACACCGGCGCCGTGGTGCGCACCGGCCGGGCGAGCCACCCGGACGGCACCGAGGTCGATCCGGCCGCGTGGTGGGACGCGCTGCAGCTCGCCCTCGCCGACGCCGGCGGCCTCGACGACGTCGCCGCGATCTCGGTCGGCGGCCAGCAGCACGGCATGGTCGTCCTCGACGAGAGCGGCGCCGTCATCCGCCCCGCTCTGCTCTGGAACGACACCCGCAGCGCGCCCGCCGCCGCCGCGCTCGTCGAGGAGCTCGGAGCCGAGGCCTGGGCGGAGCGGACCGGATCGGTGCCGGTCGCCTCCTTCACCGCCACCAAGCTCCGCTGGCTGCGCGACGCCGAACCCGAGAACGCCGCCCGTGTCGCCGCCGTCGCGCTCCCCCACGACTGGCTGACCTGGCGCCTGCTCGGCTACGGCCCCGACTCCGCCCGCGGTCCGCAGCTCGACGCCCTCACGACCGACCGGTCGGACGCGTCCGGCACCTCGTACTGGGGAGCGGACGGCTACGACCTCGACCTGCTCGAGCGCGCCCTCGGCCACCGCCCGCTGCTCCCCCGCGTGCTCGGCCCCTCGGAGGAGGCGGGCCGCACCGAGAGCGGACTCGTCGTCGGCCCCGGCGCGGGCGACAACGCGGGCGCCGCGCTCGGCCTCGACGCCGGCCCCGGCGACGTGGTCGTCAGCATCGGCACGAGCGGCACCGTCTTCGCCGTCACGGACGACCCGGTGCGCGACGCCTCCGGGACCGTCGCCGGCTTCGCCGACGCGAGCGGGCGCTTCCTGCCGCTGGTCGCGACGCTCAACGCCGCGCGCGTGCTGGCCTCGACCGCGACCCTGCTCGGCAGCGACTTCGACGAGTTCGCCGCACTGGCGCTCGAGGCGGAGCCGGGTGCCGACGGCCTCGTGCTGGTCCCCTACTTCGAGGGCGAGCGCACGCCGAACCTGCCGGACGCGACCGCGAGCCTGCACGGGATGACCATCGCCTCGACCACGCGGCCGAACCTCGCCCGCGCGGCGATCGAGGGCATGCTCTGCGGACTGGCCGACGGCCTCGACGCCGTTCGCGCGCAGGGAGTGGAGGCGCGGCGCATCCTCCTCATCGGCGGAGCCGCGCAGAACCGCGCCGTGCAGCTCGCGGCCTCGCAGGTGTTCGACGTGCCCGTGCAGGTGCCGATGCCCGGCGAGTACGTGGCCGACGGTGCCGCCGTGCAGGCCGCCTGGGCGCTGACCGGATCGCGTCCGACGTGGACCGTCACCTCGGTGGCCGAGCCCGCGCCGGACCACCGCCCCGTGATCCGCGAGCAGTACGCGACCGCTCGAGCCTGAGGCTCCGGCCCCGGCCCTCATCCAGGGCCGAGGCCGCGCCGCAAGCCCCAGTGGACGGGGAGCGGAATCGCGCTACTCTCATTACTCAGCCAGCTGACTAATGGAGGAGCGACATGACCGCCACACGAACCCCCGACCGCGCCGACCGGATCCGCCAGGTCGTCGTCGCCGTGAGCGCGGTGCTCGCCCTCATCGGCTCGTTCATCGGCTCGGGCGCCGCGGGCGGCACGCAGATCCAGAACGCGGCCGGCGGCGCCCTGACCGCGTCCTCGACCCCCATCGCTCCCGACGGCCCCGCCTTCGCGATCTGGAGCGTCATCTACACCGGCCTCATCGCCTACGCGATCTGGCAGTTCCTGCCCTCGCAGACAGCCCGCACCCGCCACCGCCGGCTGGGCTACTGGGCCGCCGCGAGCCTCCTCCTGAACGCCGCGTGGATCCTGGTCGTCCAGGCCGGCTTCCTGACGCTCAGCGTCGTCGTGATCGCCCTGCTGCTCGCCGTGCTCGCGCGCATCTTCGTGATCCTGCGGACCACCCGGTCGGCCGGAGTGGTCGACGCGATCGTGACGGACGGCACCTTCGGGCTCTACCTCGGCTGGGTGTGCGTGGCCACGGCCGCGAACGTCACCGCCGGGCTCGTCGGCGCGGGAGTCGGCAGCGCGGACGGTCCGGGCGCCGCGGTCTGGGCGGTCGTCGTCCTCGCCGTCGCCGCGCTCGTCGGACTCCTGATCGCCGTCACCGGCCGCGGCCGCATCGCCCCGATGCTCTCGCTCGTCTGGGGACTCTCCTGGGTCGCCGTCGGCCGCTTCGCCGGCGAGCTCGTCTCGGTCCCCGCCGGGATCGCCGCGCTGGTCGCCGCCGCCGTGGTGCTGGTGGTCACCCTCCTCGTCCGCGCCACCGCGGGACGCCGGGTCAGCGCCGCCTGATCCTTGCGCGACGAAGGCCGAGAGGCCGGGACAGCCCTGGTCCGGGGCCGCCCGGCCTCTCGGCCTCCGTCGTGGCGGCGGATCAGGTGATCAGCGTGTCGACGTACTCCCGGTTCTCGTCCATCCACGCGGCGAGGGCGGCGGAGCGGTCGTCGGCCCCGTCGTTGAACAGCGCGTTCTCGAGCGAGTAGAGCGTCTTCGAGTCCATCCGGAAGTCGCGGATCCAGCGGCTCATCGTCGGGTAGTCCGCGTCGAACGCGGCCGAGCCGAAGGAGTGGATCCCCTCCGCCTGCCCGAGCAGGCCCTTCGGGTCCTCGAGGTCCTTGACCGGGAAGGCGTCGTAGGCCCAGTGCGGGCGCCAGAGCGTGACGGCGATGTTCTCGCCCGCGGCGGTCGCGCTCGAGAGCTCCTGGAGCATGGCCGGCGTCGACGAGGTGAGGTAGTCCATCCCCTCCAGGCCGTAGCCGGGGATGACGTCCTCGGTCGTCGTCTTGTTGAGACCGGAGCCGGGCTCGATGCCGATCAGGCGGTTCCCGACGACGCCCGGGTCGGCGGCGAGCTCCTCGAGGGAGTCGATCGGGGCGTCCTCGTTGACCGCGATGGTCAGCTTCGCCTCGTCGTTCCACGCGCCCAGGTCGACGATCGAGTCGCCGTACTGCTCGACGTACCGGGCGTGGGTGAGCGGCAGCCAGGTGTCGAGGGCGAGGTCGTAGTCGCCGGTCGAGAGGCCCTGGAAGCCGGGGGCGACGTCGGCGTTCTGCAGGGTCACGTCGTAGCCCTGCTCCTCGAGCACCGCCTCCCACAGAGCGGAGACGGCGATCCCCTCGTCCCAGCCCTGGAACACGGCGACGGTCACGTCGGTGCGGTCGCCGTTGTCGACGGAGGCGGCGGTGGCGGGAGCGGCGAGGGTCGCGGCCCCGAGGGACGCGACCAGGCCGATCGAGACGACGCCGACGGCCGAGCGGGTCGCCACGACGGCGCGGCGGTTCTTCGCCCGGGCGACCCTCGCCGGCGAGGGCGAGCCCAGCGCGCCGGTCATCCGGTCGAGGACGACCGCGAGGATCACGACGGAGATGCCCGCCTCGAAGCCGAGCGCGACATCGATCCGGTTGAGGCTCGCGACGACGTCGCCGCCCAGCCCTCCGGCGCCGACCATGCCCGCGATGACGACCATCGAGAGCGAGAGCATGATGACCTGGTTGAGGCCCGCCAGGATCGAGGGCAGCGCCAGCGGCAGCTGGATCTGGCGGAGGATCCGCCACTTCGAGGAGCCGAACGACTCCCCCGCCTCGACGAGCTCCGGGTCGACGCCGCGGATGCCCAGCTCGGTGAGCCGGACGCCCGGCGCCATCGCGAACACGATGGTCGCGACGATGCCGGGCACCACTCCGACCCGGAACAGGATCAGCGCGGGGATCAGGTAGACGAAGGCCGGCATCGTCTGCATCAGGTCGAGCACGGGCCGGATGACCGCGGAGGCCGTGCGGTTGCGCGCGGCGAGCACGCCCAGCGGCACGCTCAGCGCGATGGCGATCACGGAGGCGACGAGCACCAGCGCGAGGGAGTCCATCGCGTTCTCCCACTGGTCGACCCCCACGATCAGCAGGAGCCCCACGGCGGTGCCGGCCGCGAAGACCCAGCCGCGGACGGCGTAGGCCAGTACGGCGAGGAAGGCGACGATCACCCAGAAGGGCGGCGTGGCGAGGGCGAGGTCGACGCCGGAGTAGAGGGCGCCGAAGACGGTGCGCAGCAGGTCGAAGACCGGCTGGAAGGTCTGCGTGAGGACATCGACGGCACCCTCGGCGAGGGCGCCGAGCGGGAGGCGGAATCCGAGATCGGTCATCGTGCACCTCCGTCCGCCGCGAGGACGGCGTCGTCGACGGGGCCTCCGGTCGCGTGCAGGGTCGCGGTGACGACCTCGGTCGAGACGGTGGCGGGCGGCTCGATCACCGGGTGCTCGCCGGTGCGGGCGGGCACGTTGCCGAGCGCCGCGAGCAGGGTCACCCGCGGGATCGCTCCGAGCAGACGCCCGTCGGCGTCGACCACGGCGACCGGCAGCGCCGACTCGACGGCGGGCTCGATGACCTCGCTGAGGGCGGTGTCCGGACCGACGGTGACGACGTCGGAGGCGAGGACCGCCGAGAGGTCGCCGGTGCTCCGGCGCACCTGCTCGATCACGTCGCGGTCGCGGACCGTGCCCAGCAGGCGGCGTCCGCCGCCGACCACGAACGCGGCCGAGGTCTGCAGGTCGCGCATGCTCCGGAGCGCGGCGCGGGGACCGGCCGCCAGGGTGACCACGGAGCGGGCGGGCTCCATCACGGCGGAGGCGGTGAGCACGCGGGCGCGGTCGACGTCCTGCACGAACTGGGCGACGTAGTCGTTCGCCGGGTCGGTGAGGATCTCCTCCGGGGTGCCGATCTGGACGATGCGGCCGTCGCGCATCACCGCTATGCGGTCGCCGAGGAACATGGCCTCGTTGAGGTCGTGCGTGATGAAGACGATGGTCTTGCCGAGCTCGTGCTGCAGCTCGATCAGCTGCTCCTGCATCTCGCGGCGGATCAGCGGGTCGAGTGCCGAGAACGCCTCGTCCATCAGCACGATGTCGGTGTCGGCGGCGAGCGCCCGGGCGAGGCCGACGCGCTGGCGCATGCCGCCGGAGAGCTCGTCGGGCATCTTCTCGTGCCAGCCGGCGAGACCGGCGCGCTCGACCGCGAGCAGGGCCCGCTCGCGGCGCTCGGCCGCGGGGACGCCCTGGATCTCGAGCGGGTACGCGACGTTGTCGAGCACGGTGCGGTGCGGGAGGAGCGCGAAGTGCTGGAACACCATCGACACCGACGAGCGGCGCACGCGGCGCAGCTCCGCCTCGGAGACGCCGGTGATGGTGGAGCCCTCGATCAGGACCTCGCCCGCGGAGGGCTCCTGGAGCCCGTTCAGCATGCGGATCAGGGTGGACTTCCCGGAGCCGGAGAGGCCCATCACGACGAAGATCTCGCCGCGGCGCACGGTGAAGGACGCGTCGATCACCGCGGCCGTGCCGAGTCCGGCGAGCTCGCCGCGGTCGGCGCCCTCGCCCAGTCGGCGGACGACCTCGTCGGGCTTCCGGCCGAACACCTTGAAGAGGTGGCGGGCCTCGAGAGCGGGGGTCGCGGGATCGGCGCCCGCCTCGCTCCGGGGCTCGCTGATGGTCTGCTGGTTCTGGTGCACGTACACTCCGTCGGCGCGCAGGGACGACGCCCTGCGCTCATCTCGTGGTGCCGGGTCGGGAGCGTGGGACAGCCGTGCGTCGAGCCTCCGCGTGCGTCCCGCCGCTCAGCGCGGCAGGGGGTGGAGGCGAGAGCGTCCGAGGCGGCCTCGGGGCCGCCTCCACTCCCGTTGACCGTACGATCGCGGCGCGTCCTGGGGGACGCCGTGCGAGCGCGGACCGGTTCATCGGGGCCCGTGAGGACCGCCGACCACGGTAGCCGCGGAGCCGCCGAGGGGCAAACGTCGGACAATTGCGGGGGCGGGTCCAGGGGTGGCGGTGAACCGATCAGCGCAAGTGAAAGTGCTGGTCGGAGCTGGTTTCCGGACTGTTGCGCGATCGTTACCGTGGTGGCGCGGCCGGCGGCGCTCGTTCCGGCCGGTCTCCATCCGCCGCTGCTCGACCGGCGAGGAGGCCCCGCAGCTCAGACAGTGGTCTCGCCCGCCGGGCCCGAGGGGGCCGCCGCGCCGACTCCACTGACGGGCTCGCCCTGCCAGGACACGAGCGTCCACGCGTCGCCCGAGCCCTCGAGGACGACGACGCCGGTGTTGTCGAGCAGGTGGTCGGCGATGAAGCGCGCATCGAGGTCGAGGGAGCGCAGACCCGCCCAGCAGCGGATGGCGGCGCCGTGGCTGATCAGCGCGACGACCTCGTGCCCGAGCGCCTCCGCCTCCGCCACCACCGCGTCGTAGCGCGCCGCGAACTCGTCGCCCGTCTCGCCGCCCGCCAGCCGGATCGACGTCTCGCCGCCGGCCCAGCGGAAGACCGTGCCCATGTACTCCTCGACCGCCGCGTCGTCGCCGCGCATCTCGAGCCCCGCGGCCGCGACCTCGCGGATGCCGTCGCGCTCCATCGGCTCGAGCCCGAGGGCCGCGGCGAGAGGGGCGGCCGTCTCGTGGGTGCGGACCATCGTCGAGACGAGCAGCGCGCCGATCCCCTCGCCGGCGAGCCGACCGGGCAGTGCCGCGGCCTGGGTGCGGCCGAGGTCGGTGAGCCCGGGTCCGGGGATGCGGGTGTCGAGGAGCCCGGCGACGTTGGAGGGGGTCTGGCCGTGGCGGATCAGGAGGAGGCGCATCCGCCCACGCTAACCGCGGAGGCTGGGCTTCCGGGGCGCGCGGTCGCGCTCGCTCCCGCCGTTGTGCGGCGAGTGCGGCGCTGTCACGATGTGCGGGGACGCTCCCGGACCGGGAGCCGCAGACGGACGGGACGGGCGGACTTGGCCTCCGAAGACGGTTTCTCGAAGGACGAGCGCGCGGCGATGAAGCAGCGCGCGGCCGAGCTGCGGGCGGAGGCGAAGCGGCAGAAGAGCGCCGACAAGGCCGACGCCGACCGCAGGGACGCGGAGGCCGCGATCGCCGCGATGACCGACGAGGAGCGGCCGATCGCCCAGATGCTCCACGAGGTCGTCGGCGAGACCGCCCCCGATCTCCTCCCGAAGACCTGGTACGGCTTCCCCGCCTACGCGCGCTCCGACGGCAAGGCGATCGTCTTCTTCCAGCCCGGCGCGAAGTTCGGCACGCGCTACTCGACCCTCGGCTTCCAGGACGGCGCCCAGCTCGACGACGGCACGATCTGGCCGACCGCCTACGCGCTCGTCTCCGCCGACGCCGAGACGCGCGCCGCCGTCACCGAGCTGGTCCGCCGCGCAGCCGGGGCCTGACCCCGTGGCGCACGTCTACGACGAGATCGACGAGAGCCTCTCCTCCTGGATCCACGAGCAGCCGATGTGGTTCGTCGCCACCGCGCCCCTCGCCGCCGACGGGCACGTCAACATGTCGCCGCGCGGCCACGACTCGTTCTCGATCCTCGGCCCGCGGCGGGTCGGCTGGGTCGACTACACGGGCAGCGGAGTCGAGACGATCGCGCACCTGCGCGAGAACGGGCGCGTGTGCCTGATGTTCGCGTCGTTCGGATCGCGTCCGCGCATCGTCCGCCTGCACGGCACCGGCTCCGTGCACCTGCCCGGTTCGGAGGCGTTCACCGAGGTCGCGGAGCAGCACCCCGAGCACCCGAGCACCCGCGCGGTCGTCACCGTCGAGCTCACCCGCATCAGCGACGCGTGCGGCTGGGGCGTGCCCGTGATGGAGCCGGTCGGCGAGCGCGACCTGCTCCTCCTCCAGGCCGAGAAGAAGGGCCCCGACGGCATGGCCGAGTACCGCGCCACGCGGAACGCGGTCAGCATCGACGGGCTGCCGGGCTACCCGCTGGACTGAGCGGGCGGGAAGCGGCCGCAGCGCGGCGCGCACGAGCACGCCGACCGGCTCGAGCAGGGTCTCAGTGATGACGGCGAGCGGCTTCGACCCGGTCGGGCGGGAGTCGACGGAGAACCGAGTCCTCGTCATTCGTCAAGTCCTCGACCGCTGACCGCCGCTCAGCACGACCAGACGTGCATCACGGTCCGTCCCCCGTTCGGGAACCCCGGGTCGATCGACGTGTTCGTCGTCGGTGCGGGTCTGAAGCGGGCGCTCCTCGCGGGGACGATGACCGGCGGCCTCGTCGACGGGTACACCGCCGCCGTCTCAGGGAGATCGCACAGCGCGACGGGACCGGTTCGCGGAAGCACCCACGAGGACGCTTCGCACACGTCCCCAGGGGATGTACTCCTGGGACCAGTAGTCGGCCCGGATCTTCAGGAGGGGCCCTTCGACGGTGGCAGTCACCGTGATGGAGCGAGGGTCCCGGAGGGTTCCCGCGATGCGTGTCTGCGGGGTCCTCTCGAGCTCGCTCGACAACTGCTCGGGAGTGATTCGCGTCGGGAGGGACGACCGCGAGCAGCCGCCGGCATCCACCGGAGGAGCATTCGACGGTCCCGCTGACGAGCTCGCTCCCCTGTGGACGGTCGATGGCCGAGGCCGCCAACCGCGCTGGTGAGGCTCATCCATGGGTCGGGACGAGAGCGAGCTCCGGGGAGCTCCGGCCGATCCCAGGAGGGGCGGACGTGGAGCGCGGCTGAGGCCTGCTCGATCGACGGTCGGATCGGACGGCGTCCCTACCATCGGCCCCGCAGAGATCCCCTGGCCGATCCGCCCGCCGCTACCCCCGCTCGTCGACGGCCCGGATCGAGAACAGCTCCTGCGGGGTGCAGTCGAGCGCGTCGCAGATGAGCGTCAGCGTCGTGAAGCGGATCGCGCGGGCGCGGTTGTTCTTGAGGATGGAGAGGTTCGCCATCGTGATGCCGGTGCGGGCCGAGAGGGCGGTGAGGGTCACGCCGCGCTCGGCCAGCACTGCTCCGAGGTGGCAGTCGATCCAGTGCCTCTCGTCGTCGGCGGGCTCAGACAACGCCGTCGACGTCCCGTTCGAGCTTCGCGCCGGCGCGGAACGCCGCCGTCAGGGCGAGGGCCACCACTCCGGCGAGCAGGACGGGGACGGGCCACTGCGGCAGGTTCGTCCCGATGGCCTGGTAGTCGCCGCCGAGGAAGGCATCGCGCTGCTCGTCGGTCACCCGGCCGGCGGCGAACAGCAGGCCGATGCCGGAGCTGAGGTACAGGCCGGCCGCGGTGTCGGCGAGGCCCTGCGCCACTCCTCCGATCAGCAGGGCGAGGCTCAGACGGCGCCAGTTCGCGAGGACGAAGGGGTCGAACGGGCGTCCGGCCGCGATGCCGCGGAGGACCCGCAGGAGGAAGACCGTGGCGAGGACGATCGTGACCGCCTGGAGGAGGCTCGGCAGCGCACCGAGCAGGCGGAGGGAGAGGGCGGCGTCGGCGAGCGTGGGCGCGGTGCCCTCGCGCGGCTCGGCCTGCAGCAGCTGCGGGAGGCTCCGGAGCGGGAGGCGGCCGTCCGCTCCCCCGAAGACCAGCAGGGTGCGCCCGGTGGTGACGGTCCAGGTCTGCAGGAGCGCGGTGAGCACGGAGAAGACCGCGACGATGAGCAGGACCGCCCTGGCCACCCGGAACACGCGCGGACGCTCCCGGACCGGTCCGCTGGGGATGACACTCGTCATGGCGTGCTCCTTATCGATCGTCGATGTTATCGAGTATCGATACTACGCACGCCGGTCCGGCGATGTCGACCCGCGGAGCCCCGCCGACCACGGAGACGGCGGGAGGGGTGGTTGCCCGGGGCGAGGAGCCCGATCTAGCGTGGAGGGATGTCGGATGCGAGGGAGCGCGCCGCCCGGTACCGGGCCGGCGCCGCGGGCGAGGAGGAGGCGGAGCAGCCCGCCCTGCCGGAGGATCCGCTCGAGCGGGCCGCGTTCGTCGAGACGGCGATCCAGCTCGCGATCCGCCGCGGCGACTTCGACGACCTGCCGGGATCGGGGAAGCCGCTTCCGGACCTGGGCGCGGCCCACGACCCGGACTGGTGGATCCGCCGCAAGATCGAGCGCGAGAACCTCACCGGTATCGGCCCGGCCGCCTTCCTCCTCCGCGCCGAGGACCGCGCGCTCGACGAGCGCCTCGACCGCCTGCACCGCGAGGAGGAGGTGCGCGCCGAGCTCGCCGACTTCAACACGCGGGTGATCGAGGCGCGCCGCCAGCTGCTGGGCGGTCCGCCCGTCGTCACCCCGCTCCGGGACGTCGACGAGGAGGTCGCCGCCTGGTCGCAGCGGCGCGCCGATCGCGCCGCCGAGGCCGAGGCCCGGGCGGCCGCCGAGCCGGAGCGGTCCCGCCGCTGGTGGTCGCGGCGGCGCTGACGTCCCCGGAAACCGGACAGACCTGCCCCTCCCACTGGGGTCCCGCCCCGGGAAACCGGGCCGGAGCGCGCCTCCGAATCATGCGTACACATCAAGTCGACCGGAGTCCGCATGCTCACCGCCACCACCCCCGCACGCCTCCCGAG
Source organism: Rathayibacter sp. AY1C2 (assembly GCF_002931195.1). Classification (NCBI taxonomy): domain Bacteria; kingdom Bacillati; phylum Actinomycetota; class Actinomycetes; order Micrococcales; family Microbacteriaceae; genus Rathayibacter; species Rathayibacter sp. AY1C2. Next base: position 18,975 of record NZ_PSWG01000033.1, read on the forward strand.
GGCCCGCACCTCGACCCTCGCCGCGCCGCCGCTCGCACTGCTCGAGCCCGACTCGGACCGGATGCTCGTCATCCGCGCCGCGGAGGGCGACGACCGCGCGTTCGCCACCATCGTCCGCCGCTACACCGCGCTGCTCCGCGCGACGGCCGCCCGCACCCTCCGCAGCAGCGCCGACGTCGACGACGTGGTGCAGGAGACGTTCCTCGCGGCGTGGACCCACGTGGACAGCGTGATCGACGGCGAGACCATCGCCGGCTGGCTCGTCACGACCGCCCGCCGCCGCAGCGTCGACCGGCTCCGCTCCAGCGTCTCGCGGCTGCGAGCCGAGCTGGACGACGAGTTCCCCGCCTCCGCTGCCGACGACCCGGAGCACGCCGCGCACTGCGGATCGCTCGCCGCCGACGCCAACCGGGTGCTCGCCGCGATGCCCCCGGCCCAGCGCCGCTGCTGGGAGCTGCGCCAGCTGGAGCAGTGCAGCTATGACGCGATCGCGCACGAGCTGGGGCTCACGACCTCGACCGTCCGCGGACTGCTCGCCCGCGCCCGCGGGACCCTCCGCACGGAGCTCGCCCACTGGCGCTGATCCGCGCTGCGGATCTCGGCGCAGGAGACCGGGCGGGGGCCTTCAGCGCAGGAGAACCGGCCCCGCGCCGATCCGCACCCGGAACAGCGAGTACGGGTACGTCCGCAGATCCGTGCCGCCCTGGTAATCGGCCTGGCGGTGCAGCTGGTTCGCGGTGACGTACAGGTGCTCGTCCGTCGCGATCGACATGGTGTCGGGCCAGAGCAGCCGCTCGTCGTGCACGATCGTCTCCATCGTGCCGTCGGTGCGACGGCGGACGATCGCGTTGTTCTCGTAGCTCGTGGCGTAGAAGCGGCCCAGCGCATCCGTCTCGAGGCCGTCCGCTCCCCCGCCCTTGTCGCCCTCGTCGACGACGGTCGCCGCGACGTCCTCGTCCGGCACCGACCGGTCGACCAGGGCCGCCGTCGCCACGCTGAACCAGCGGCGGGAGGCGAGCGGGCAGTACCAGAGGCGCTCGCCGTCGGCCGAGATCGCGATGCCGTCAGCGCCCATCGTCACCGGCTGCGGGTCGCCGTCGGCCGGGCGCTTCATCAGCACGCGGCCCTCGGCCATCGGCACGAGCTCCGGAGGAGTGAGCGCCTTCGTGCTCGGGTGGTCGTGCAGGCGGCGCCAGGCGGTCCCCGCCTCGAGGTCGACGACGATGATCCCGTTCGGGCCTGAATCGGCCGAGTCGGTGATGTAGGCGATGCCGCGCCGCAGATCGAAGCGCACGTCGTTGAGGTAGGTGGTCGGCAGGGCGACGTCCGGCTCGAGGACGATCACCTGCTCGACGGTGTCGGTCGCCAGGTCGACGCGGACGAGCTTCGGGCCGCCCTTCTTCGTCGGCTCGAACATCGGGCTGCCGGTGTCGAGGATCCAGAGCCGGTCGGCCGGATCGACGACGATGCTCTGCACCGATACGAGGGCGCCGGCGTCGTCGACTCCCGACGGCGTGTTCCAGGCCTCGTCCGGGTAGGGCACCGCCGCTCCGTCGACCAGCTCCACGACCGTGGCCGGGACCTCGTCTCCCCACTTGGGGAAGTTCACGAAGATCCGCCCGGTGTGCGAGACGCTGACGCCGGTGGGCATCGGCCCGCTGGTGAAGGCGTGCACGAGCTCCAGCTCGCCGAGCGGCTCGTCGACCGGGCGCGTGCTGCGGGTCTCGTCGGTCGGTCCCCAGAATCCCATGGTGCTCTCGCTGTCCTCCCGCCGGCGCGGGCTCGTGGCGGTCTCGGTGCCGGTCGGGTGCGGAGTCGGTGCCCGCCGCGACCGGTGCTCCTCATCCTGCGCGTCGGCGCCGGTCGGCGGGGAGGAGGTGGCGGAGGAGGCGGCGAGCGCCTAGCATCCGGCCGCAGCGGGCGACCCGGGAGCCGCGACCGAGGAGGCGGAGGAGGACCGGCCCGCGTCCGACTTCGGCACGGCCTTCGCGAAGGGGCTCAGCATCGAGACGAGGCAGTGCCCGGTGGAGCGGGTCGCCTCGGCGGCCGCTCCCGCCGCCCGCAGTGCACCGCCCCCCGCCGTCGCGCTCACCCGCTGGTCGGCGGATCGACGGACCACTGATCCGCCGGCCGTCCGCTTCCGGACATGACCGCTAGAGGGCGTTGCCACTGCGGCCGCTCACCTGCCACGGTCGCAGAGCGACCGACGACGGTCCACCGATCAGAAGGACCGAGGCCCGCTCATGGACGACTCCTCTTCGACCGAGACCAGCACGAGCGAGATGACGCCCGAGGTGCTGGCCGCGTTCAGCGACGCCTGGACCCGCCACGACCTCGAAGCGCTGATGAGCCACATGACCGACGACTGCGTCTACGGCGCGTCCGTCGGCCCCGAGCCCGGCCGCACCTGGACGGGCAAGGAGCAGGTCCGCGAGGGATTCGCGCTCATGCTCGCCTTCGACACCGGACAGGAGCGGCACGAGGAGGGGGCTCCCCTCATCTCCGGGACGCGCGGCGCGGCCACCTGGTCCTTCACCGGGACCGGCCCCGACGGCCGACCCCAGGTCACGCGGGGCTGCGACATCTACGAGTTCCGCGGCGGGAGGATCGCCCGCAAGGACGCGTTCCGGAAGGTCTACCGGGCGGACGAGGAGTAGTCCGCGTCGTCCTCCCTCGCGCAGCGGAGCCGGAGCGGCGTCCTCGTACCGGGTGGCCCCGCGCCTGCCCGCGGAGCTGATCGCATGGCTGGCCACGTCGGCGGGCAGCTGGGTCGTCGGGCAGGTGCTCACGACCGACGGCGGGTTCAGCCTGTGACCGGAGCGGCGGCGCAGCGGCTCCGGACCTAGTCGGAGGCGACGGCCCGCACGATCGCGCGGGCGACCTCGAGCACCTCGCGCTCGTGGCTCAGGTGCACCTCGTGCACCGCTCCGGGCCAGGACAGCAGCGGCGCGTCCAGGGCGGCGGCGACGCGCCGATGCGCGCGATGCAGGGAGGACCCGGGCCGGCGGTCCGCGGTCACCACGGCCGCGGGGACGGCGGGCAGCTGAGACTCGTCGAAGCCACGCGCCACCTGCTCCAGACCGGCGGCGGCGGAGGCGAGCCCCGGCAGGTCGACGTCCGCCATCGCGAGAGCGGCCGCGCGCGCGGCCGGGCTCATCGCGTGGCGCCTCGCCGACCGGGCGGCGCTCGTGCGCAGCAGCGCGGACAGCGCTCGGCCGAGCCCCGGCAGTCTCGAGAGCGTCGCCGTCGCCCGGGCCGTCCGCTCCACCTGACGCGCCAGTGCCGTGTCGTTGACGGGCGTCGGGTCGAGGAGCACGAGTCCCGCGACGTCCTCGGGATGATCGCGAGCGAGCAGCATCGCGACGGCACCGCCGAGACTCTGGCCGATCACGACGACCGGACCTGTCCCGAGGCCGGCCAGCACGGCGTGGACGGCGTCGGCGGCGTCGGTCAGTCCGCCGGCGACCTCCGACCCCGCTGTGCCCGGTCTGTCGTAGAGGACCACCCGGCAGCCCGGATCGACGATCAGGCCCTCGACCAGCCCGGGGAAGAACCCGTCGACGGCCTCGCCCCCGCCCGGCAGGAGGAGCACGGCCTGCCCGGACTCACCCCGCACCTGCAGCATCCGGCGAGCCTAGCCGGGGAGCCGTCCGGCGCCGACGACCGGCGCGGCCGGGCCCGGGGATGATGGGCGCATGGGAACTCGTGGGGCCGGAGTGCTGTGGGTGGTGAGCGCGCTCGCCTACGTCGGAGCGGAGGCGGTCGCCGCGTCCGCGTTCCCGGGCTACAGCTACGCACGGAACTACATCAGCGATCTCGGCGTGCCCGAGGTGGGCGTGTTCCAGGGGCGCGCGATCGACTCGCCGCTGCACGCGGTGATGAACGCCGGATTCCTCCTGCAGGGGGCGCTCTACCTCGCCGCCGCCGTCACGACCGTGCGGGCGGCGCGGGGCGGATCGCGGGGGCTGTTCCTCTCCCTCGCCGTGGTCTACGCCGTGGGCATCGCCGTGGTGGGCCTCGTGCACGGGAGCAGCGCCAGTGCGCAGAACGGGATCGGCGGCCTGCACGTGGTCGGCGCCGCGATGGCGATCGTCGGCGGCAACGCGGCCTCGATCGTCGCCGGTGCCGCGGCCCGGCGCGGCCGCGCCCCGTGGGCGCTCGGGACGGTCGGGATCGTGCTCGGCGCGGTCGGCCTGCTCGCGCTGCTGATGCTGCAGGTCGACACCCGCGTGCCCGGCGTCGATCTGCTGCCCGACGGCGTCTGGGAGCGCGCCTCCGTCTACGCCGTCACGGCCTGGCAGCTCGCGACCGGCCTGCGGCTGCTCCGGCGGCCGGAGGTGCCGCGGCAGCCGCGGCCTCCTCAGACCGCGGGCAGCGGCGCGCAGGTGCGCAGCGCCGTGCACCGGCTCTTCCAGCTCGGGATCCGGATCCCGGAGGCCCTCTCGGTCGTCGTGTTCGACGACAACCCGTGGAGTGAGCTGGTCACCCCGCCGCTCAGCGTCGTCCGTCAGCCGATCGACATGCTCGCCCGTCACAGCGTCGAGCTCGTCCTCGCCCGCATGCAGGGCCGCCTCCCCGACGCGCCGCAGCACATCGAGGTGCAGGCCGACCTCGTCATCCGCTCCAGCTGCGCCGCACCCCCGCGGCGCTGATCCCCCTCCCCCCTCCGAAAGGCACGCCATGTCCGATCCCGTCGTCGTCACCGCGATCTTCACTCCCGCCGAGGGGCAGCGCGACGCGCTCGTCGCCGCCCTCTCCACCGCCATCGCGGAGGTGCACGAGGAGGAGGGCTGCGAGCTCTACGCGATCCACGACTCGCCCGACGGCACCATCGTCATGCTAGAGAAGTGGACGAGCGGCGACCTGCTCGACGCGCACGGCGCCGGCGAGCCGGTCGTCCGCCTCAACGCGGCGATCCGCGGACTCGTCGCCCATCCTCCCGTCGTGACGCGGCTCGTCCCGATCCCGGCCGGCACCTCGCAGCAGGGCGAGCTCTAGCACCCGGGGGCGGGGCCGCTCCGGATCCGGATCGCGCGCCTCCCGCCGGAAACGCGCGCGAAACAGCGGAGGCCTACGGTCGGGAGCGACCCCGCCGCCCCGGCCGCTCCCTGGAGGACCCGCATGCCC
>NZ_PSWG01000034.1:0-20513 GCF_002931195.1 Rathayibacter sp. AY1C2
GCCCGAAGCAGCCGCCCGCCCCGCCCTCGTCCGCGTGGATCGCCGGCGTCCGCGGCTCCGGCTTCACGCTGCTGGTGATGGGGATCATGATCCTCGCGGTGGTCGTGCTCGCCCCGAGCATCAAGAACTTCGTCGAGCAGCGCGCCGAGATCGCCGAGCTGCAGCGCTCGGTCGACGCGGCCAAGACCCAGGCGCAGAACCTCGACGAGCAGCGCACCCGCTGGTCCGATCCGGCGTTCATCCGCGCGCAGGCCCGCGAGCGGCTGTACTTCGTGATGCCCGGCGAGGTGAGCTACCTCGTGCTCGACGACGTGACGCTCGCCCAGCAGGCGCAGCAGCCCGCGAGCGACACGGTGCAGGAGACCCCGACCGACTGGGCCGGCTCCCTGCTGTCCTCGGTCGCGGTCTCGGGCCTCGGCGAGCCGACCGCCGACGAGCTGACACCGACTCCGTAGCTCCCGCCCGACCCCGTCGCTCCCGCCCGACCCCGCGTACACTGGAGCGTCCTCCCGGCCGTCCGTCCTCTGGAGCCCCCGTGACCACGCCCCCCTTCGATCCGCCGTCCGAGCGCGACATCGCGGTCGTCTCCGCCCAGCTGGGCCGTCCCGCCCGGGACGTCGTCGGGATCAGCGCACGCTGCGTCTGCGGCGACCCGACGGTGGTCTCCACGAGCCCCCGCCTGTCCGACGGCACGCCGTTCCCCACCTTCTACTACCTGACCCACCCCGCCGCGACGGCCGCGATCTCGCAGCTCGAGGCCACCCAGGTCATGGTCGAGTACAACGCGATGCTCGCCGAGGACGAGGAGCTGCGCGAGGCGTACGCCGCTGCGCACCGGGCGTTCCTGGCCGACCGCGAGAGCGTCGGCTCCGTCCCCGAGATCGCGGGCATCTCCTCCGGGGGCATGCCCTCGCGGGTGAAGTGCCTCCACGCCCTCGCCGCGCACGCCCTCGCGGCGGGCCCCGGCGTCAATCCGATCGGCGATCTGGCCCTGGCCCGCGCCGACTGGTCTCCCGAGCGCTGCGACTGCAGGCCGCTCGACGCGTAGCCGCTCCTACCGGAGCCACGGAGGCGCCACCACCGGCGCGCTCTTCGCTAAGCTGATTCCCAGTCGGGGTCAGTGCTGCCCACCGCATCGAGAGCGGGCACTTCGCATTGCGTGAGGGTGTTCGCATTGTCCATCCCTCTTGGAGAGTCAACCGTGCCCAGAATCCTGATCGTCGGAGGCGGCTACGCCGGCTTCTACACCGCGTGGAAGCTCGAGAAGCAGCTCCGCCCGCACGAGGCAGAGGTCACGATCGTCGACCCGCTGCCCTACATGGCGTACCTGCCCTTCCTCCCCGAGGTCGCCGCGGGGTCGATCGAGCCGCGCCACGCGATCGTCTCGCTCCGCCGCCACCTCAAGAAGACCGCGATCCTCGCCGCCAAGGTGACGAAGATCGACCACGCGAACCGCACCGCGACGATCACCCCGACCGTGGGCGAGCCCTACGAGTTCGAGTACGACCAGATCGTCGTCACCGCCGGCTCCGTCTCGCGCACCTTCCCGATCCCGGGCGTCGCCGACAACGCGATCGGCCTGAAGACGATCGAGGAGGCGACCGCGATCCGCGACCGCATGCTCACGAACTTCGACAAGGCCGCGTCGCTCCCCGCCGGCCCCGAGCGCTCGCGCCTGCTGACCGTCACGGTCGTCGGCGGCGGGTTCGCGGGCATCGAGGTCTTCGCCGAGCTGCGCTCCTTCGCGAGCGCGCTGCTCAAGCGCTACCCCGAGATCGACTTCGAGGAGACGCAGTTCCACCTCATCGAGGCGATGGGCCGGATCATGCCCGAGGTCGCCCTCGAGACGAGCCACTGGGTGCTGAAGAACCTCGACCAGCGCGGCGCCACCGTGCACCTCGACACGCAGCTCAAGTCGGCCGAGAACGGCGTCATCCAGCTGTCGACGGGCGAGAGCTTCGAGTCGGACCTCATCATCTGGACCGCGGGCGTCATGGCGAACCCGTCGATCAAGAACTCCGACCTGCCCATCGAGGAGCGCGGCCGCCTGCGCGTGCGCGCCGACCTCCGCGTCGGCCACGACGACGTGCTCGTCGAGGGCGCCTGGGGCGCCGGCGACGCGACGGCCGTCCCCGACCTCACCGGCGGCGGCGTCGGCGGCTTCTGCGTGCCGAACGCCCAGCACGCCGTCCGCCAGGGCAAGCTCATGGCCAAGAACATCACCGCGGTGCTCCGCGGCGAGGAGCCGGTCGACTACGTGCACAAGAACCTCGGCGCGGTAGCGGGCCTGGGCATCGGCATCGGCGTGTTCCAGTCCGGCAAGATCGCCGTGAAGGGCTTCCCCGCCTGGGTGATGCACCGCGGCTACCACGGTCTCGCCATGCCCTCGTGGGAGCGCAAGTTCCGCGTGGTCTGGGGCTGGTGGAACAACCTCTGGCTCGGCCGCGACATCGCCTCGATCGAGGCCCGCGAGTACCCCCGCGGCTCCTTCGAGACCTACGCGTCGCGTCCGCGTCCGGCGGCGCCGGCCGCCGAGGCTCCGGCCGCGCAGGCCCCGGCGCAGATCCCCGGCCAGGCCGGTGCTCCGGTCCCGGTCGGCGGCGAGCCCGCCAAGTCCTGACACCGCCGCCGGGAGGGTCGCTCCTCCCGGTGGTCGCCCCCATAGCCCAATCGGCAGAGGCAGACGACTTAAAATCGTCTCAGTCTGGGTTCGAGTCCCAGTGGGGGCACTCCGTCCGACGTGCCGCTCTCTAGGCGGCGCGGGCGTGCGCGCTGCGTCGAGCGGGCTCGAGCAGCCCGGCCTCGAGGGCCTGGGTGATCTCGCCCGGGGTGCAGTCGGCGCAGAGCACGACGAGCTCCTCCTCGGTGTCGCGGCCGCCGGAGCGGTCGAGGACGACGGCGTCGGTTCCGCAGAGTGCGCATTCGATCATGCGGGTACCGTATGTCCGACCTCCGACATGCGCGCGGCAGCGCCCCGGCGCGTCTCGCCCGGATCCGGCAGGGCGCCGGGCGCGCCTCCGGACCGGTCGTCCTTCCGGCCGGAGGAGCCCGGTGTTCGGGAATCGGACGAGGATCCCGCGCGCCCGCGCCGCCTCGCCTAGAGTCGTCACCGGGCGGTTCCGAGCCCGGGCGCCCGCGTCCGGATGCGAGCCGCCCGGTCCACGGCGGGCGCCGGAACGGTCCCGCTTCTCGTGCCCGCGGGCACCGTCATGCACCGCCCGGCGACGGGCGGCCGGGAGGCCCCCATGGGGAAGCTGCTCTACGGAGCCTCGGGAGTCGAGATCGAGTTCGACGACCGCACGCTCACGCACGTCCAGATCGTCATCGCCAACAAGCTGCGCCGCCGCGAGAGCTTCTTCTTCTCCTGGCGGGACGACCCCGCGGTCGGCGACGGCCGCTCGAGCATCTGGCTCGACCCCTCCGTGCCCCTTTACTTCAAGTACTTCGGCGGACGGGTCCCCTCGATCAACCGCACCTGGATCGACCTGCTGACCGTCTCGGCGAACTCGTCCGGCGGGCTGCAGCTCGTGCAGGAGCCGGACGCCGCCCCCACCCCGCCGCCGAAGGGCGAGCAGGGCGCCTGACCCCCACCCGCCACGCCCCGGAGAAGAGCCCCATGCAGCGCGACGTCTCGGCCCACCTGACCCTCGACGTCGCGGCTCCGGCCGCCCTCGTCCTCTCGATCGCGGTGGCCGACGCGTACGGGGCGGAGGAGTCGCTGACGCTCACCGTCGACGGCCGCCCGCTCGCCGCTCGCGAGGTGATCGACCAGCACGGCACCCGGCTGCACGTGCTCGACGCGCCGGTCGGGCACCTCGTCGTGGACTACTCCGCGCGCGTCCTAGGACGCCTCGATCCGCTCGAGGGCGACGAGGTGGACCGGCTGCGGTACCTGCGGCCGAGCCGCTACGCCGAGTCGGACGTGCTGTGGGCGACGGCCCGGGCCGAATTCGCCGGCCTCGCCGGGGCGGACCTCCTGCACGCGGTGAGCTCCTGGGTCGGCACGCGGCTGGCGTACGTCCCCGGCTCGAGCCTTCCGACGGACGGGGCCGAGCGGACGCTGCTCGCCCGCCGCGGCGTCTGCCGCGACTTCGCGCACCTCGTCGTCGCCCTCCTCCGTGCGCTGGACGTGCCCGCCCGACTGGCGGCCGTGTACGCCCCGGGACTGCAGCCGATGGACTTCCACGCGGTCGCGGAGGCCTGGATCGAGGGGGAGTGGCGGGCGGTCGACGCGACGACGCTCGCGCCGCGGTCGAGTCTCGTGCGGATCGCGACGGGACGCGACGCGGCCGACACCGCGTTCCTCGGCGTCTACGGCGGCATCGCGACGCTGCGCGAGCTGACGGTCGGCGCCGTGGCCGACGTGCTGCCGGGCGACGACCTCGACCGGCCCGTCTCGATCGGCTGAGCGGGCGGCCGAGGCCGGCTACTCCGACTCGACGAAGCGCCGCCAGGCCCAGATCGACGTGCACACCGCGCTGAAGGCGACGACGGCGAAGAGCACCGGACCCGCTCCGCCGTCGGTCGACCAGGACGCGATGGTCGGGGTGAGCAGCACGAACAGCACGGTCGTCGCGAGGAGCGTGAGCCCGAGCCAGAGCAGCGGGGACCAGCGCAGGATGCTGCGGCCGGCGGGGCGCCCGACCGGGAACAGCAGCACCACGCTCGAGCCGACCGAGATCAGCGTGGTCGCGCTGAGCACCTCCGCGGCGAGCACGGAGCCGAACGAGCCGTCGGGCGGGACCACGGCGGAGGCGCCCCAGGCGAGTCCGGCGAGGCCCAGCAGCGAGACGACGCGGACGGTGGAGAGCTTCGCCCGGTCGACGGCGGATGCGCCCTCGGGGAGGACGAGGCCGATCACCACGCCGAAGAGGAGCGCCGGGTCCAGTCCCGCGAAGCGCGAGACGAGAGCGGCCGCCGCGACCAGGAGCAGCGCGCGCGGAGCGGCGACGACGCCGATCCCGCTGACGCCGATCCGTCGGCCGACCAGCGCGGGGACGGCGGCGGCGACCGCGTTGACCACGGCGACGGCCACGATGACGGCGATCAGCAGGCGCAGGTAGGCGGGCTGGCCGTCGACGCGTCCCGAGAGCAGGACGAGGCCGGCTGCGCAGCCGATCATCCCGACGACCATCAGGCGCGGCGAGGCGGGACCGGTGTCCGGCTTGTCGTCGTACTCGACGGCGGCGCGGTTGCGGCCCGTGAGGTGCCAGCTGCGTTCGGCACGGGGCGCGCGCCCGGCCGCGGCGAGGCGGGCCGGCACGACGACCAGGGCGAGCGAGAGCAGAGCGAGGGCGAGGGAGCGCATCCAGTCGGCCATCGAGACGACGGGCGATCCGGCTGACAGCGCGGTGGTCATCCCGGTCGCCGCGCTCCAGCCGCCCGGCTCGGATCCGGCGTCGGGGGCGGGCTGCGGCGGCACGTCACCGCCGTCCTGGTCGGGAGCCGGGACCGGTGCTGCGGTGGGCTCGGCGGTCGGCTCGTCCTCGGGCGCGGGCGCGGCCTCTCCGGGGCGGACGGGCGACGGAGACGCGGTCGGCGCCGCGCTGCTCGGAGCGGGAGACGCGGCGGCCCCGGGCGCGCTGGGCGCGGCACCGGGGGCGGCCGACGTCGTCGCGCTGGGCGTGCCGGTGGGAGCGGTCGTCGCCGCCGCGAAGGTCACGTCGATCCAGGGGCTCGGCGGGCTGTAGTTGCCGGCGCTGTCCCCGGCGATGGCGGAGACCCGGTGCGCGCCCGCCGTGATCGTGCCGCCGGTGCAGCTCCAGGCGCCTCCGCTGACCGCCGCGTCGCAGGTGTTGACCCGGTCCACGTACACGTAGGCGCGGGTGCCGTCCACGCCCGTCCCCGAGTAGGACGCGCCGCCGAGCGGCAGGGCGGCGCCGTCCGACGGCGAGGTGAGGGCGGGGGCGGCAGGAGCAGCGGTGTCGACCACGAGGGTCACCGGCGCGCTGGCCGGCGAGGCGGCGCTGCCGGCGAAGGAGGCGGTCTGCGTCGCGGTGACGCGGTAGCTGCCCGGCGCCGGAGTGGGGGCGAGCTGGCAGAACCACGCGCCGCCGGAGTCGGCGGTGGCCAGGCACGCGGCGCCGCCGTTCGAGACCGCGGCGACGCTCGCGCCGGGGTAGGCCGTGCCGCGGACCGAGCCCGCGGAGGTCGCCGAGCCGTCGACCGACTCGATGACGGGGGCGCTGAGGACGGCGATCGGGACGGCGGCCGAGGTGGTCCCGCCGCCGGCGAGGAGCTCCACCGCGACCAGGGTCGCCGGGCCGTCGTCGAGGGAGACGGCGCAGCTCCAGCCGCCGTCGGGGCCCGCGGTGGTGATGCAGAGGGGGTCGCCGCCGCCGCGGAGCCCGATCTGCACCTGGTCCCCGGCCGTCGCCGTGCCGGTGACCGTCGTCGCTCCCGTGCTGAGGACCGCGCCGGAGGCGGGAGCGGTGATCGCGAGAGCGGCGGCCTGCGCGGCCGGAGCGGCCAGCCCGGAGACGGAGGCGACGGCCGCGAGGAGCACCAGCAGCAGGGCGGCCGTGCGCCGCGGGGATCGGCGGAGTCGGGGCACCGGCACGACCGGTGAACCCCCCGGTACTGCCACGTCGACGCCCGATTTCACGATGCGTCCATTGCACGGGGGCAGGGGGGAGCTGTCAAGCGCGCCGCACCACTGTTCCCGGATGTACACCATCCGGAGGAGGCGTCTCGGCCGGTCGGGGGAGTCGGGGAGATCCGGGAGAGCGCTTCCGCGAGAATATACCCGTCGATCAGATCCGGAGGACAGTGGAATGCGCGAAGACGAGGCCCGCGGGCGCGATCGGCGGGAGGTGCGCGTCGAGGCCGCGCGCTTCGACGATCCGCGCGAGCTGGGCGGGCTCCTGCCGCCGGGCCTGCGCATCGGACTGGCGCAGAGCGCCTTCCAGACGGAGGGCTCCCTCGAGACGGGCGGCCGGGGCCGGTCGGTGTGGGACGACTTCGCGCTGCGACGGGGGACGATCGCCGAGGAGGCCACTCCCGAGATCGCGACGGACTTCCTCCTGCGCTGGCGCGAGGACCTCGCGCTGCTGGTCGATCTCGGCGTCGACGAGCTCCGGCTCTCGGTCTCGTGGCCCCGGCTGCAGCCCGACGGCCGCGGGCCGATCGACCGCGGAGGGCTCGGCTTCTACGACCGCCTGCTCGACGGGCTCGCCGAGACGGGGATCCGGGTCGCGCTGACCCTGCACCACCGCGACACCCCGTCGGCGCTCAGCGGCGGCTGGATGAACCGCGACACCGCGTTCCGCTTCGGCGATCTCGCCTTCGAGCTCGGCGGGCGGTTCGGCGACCGGGTCGCCGACTGGATCACCCTCGACCAGCCGTCGACGGTGATGCTCGAGGGCTACGCGCTCGCGCGGCAGGCGCCGGGCGCCGGCCGGCTGTTCAGCGCCCTGCCGGCGCTGCACCACCAGCTCCTCGGGCACGGCGTGGCGCTGGAGGCGCTGCGGGCGGCGGAGGTGACCGGGAGGATCGGCCTCGTCGACGCGCTCGCGCCCGTGGAGCCCGCCTCCGACGACGACCGGGACCGCGCCTTCGCCTCCCTGGCGGACGTCCTGCGGAACCGCCTGGTGGCCGACGCCGTGCTGACCGGGTCCTACCCGGTCGGACCGGAGGAGCTGCCGCCGTTCCTCGGCGCCCTCGCGCAGGCGGATCCGGTCGACCTCGCGCGCATCTCGGCTCCGCTCGACTTCTACGCGGTCGCGCCGCTGCCGCCGCTGCGGATCGTGGCGGGCCGCGACCCGGCGCTGCCGACCGGGGTGGGCGCTCCTCCCGCGCTCCCGTTCCACACGGCGCCCTGGCCGGAGCTGGACCGCACGGGCGACGGCTCGCCGGTCGCACCCTGGGCGGTGGTCTCGGTGCTGCGGTCCCTCGTGGAGCGCTACGGCGACGCCCTGCCGCCGCTGGTGGTGACCGCGCTCGGCGCGAGCTACCCCGACGAGCCCGATCGCGAGGGTGCGATCGTCGACACGGAGCGGATCCGCTGGCTCGGGGCTCACCTGGCCGCTCTCGCCGAGGCCGTCCACGACGGACTGCCGGTGGAGGCCGTGCAGCTCTGGACCCTGGTCGACGCGTTCGAGTGGCAGCACGGCTACAGCCGCCCGCACGGGCTCGTGGCCGTCGACACGCGCAGCCGGGACCGCGTGCCCAAGGCGTCGTTCGACTGGCTCCGGCGCGTCCTCGACGCCCGCTCCTGACGCGGGGGCGTGCGAGACTGCCGCCGTGCGCAGCATCCTCGCCCTCGCCTCCGTCCTCCACGCCGACCCCGCCCCGGTGCTCGCCGCCCTCGCGGACGTCCTCGCCGCCGACGGCGCGTACGAGCGGCGGGGGAGCGGGCTCGAGCGCCGGCTCCTCGTGCTCGGCGTCGAGCAGTGGCGGGTCCTGGCGGACGAGGAGGGGGCCCGGGTCGAGTGCGAGCTGGTCGCCGCACCCGCCTCGTCGGCGCTCGCCGGGGTCCTCCTCCGGCGGCGGATCCGCGAGGCGCCGGACCGGTTCCGTGTGGTCGTGACCGCAGTCGCCGACGCGGTGGAGTGACGCTCCGGGGACGCCCGCGCGGGTCCGCTCCGCCGCCCGCTCTCCGCTCCGCCCGCCGCCCCGCCTCCACCCCGCGCCAGCGCCCCCCGAACGGGGAATGCGCGGGCGCTCACCGCTGTTGTCTACCGATAACGGGACGGGGCTCGGCGCCCCGCCCACCGGACAGCTCGAAGGAGCCAGAGGCAGATGGCAGGAACAGGGATGAACAAGGGTCGAGGGGCGCGCGGCAGTGACGACGAGATCGTCTACCGCCGCCACGCGAACGGACGCGGCATGGTCGCTCCGGGATCGCGCGTCTCGGCGACCGCGTACGTGGAGACCGGCGCCTACGTGGAGCCCGGCGCGACCGTGGGCGAGCGCGCCTGGATCGGCGCGGGCAGCTGGGTCGACCGCGACGCCATGATCGGGCACAGCGCCTTCATCGGCGCGAACGTGCACGTCGGGCCCGAGGCGATCATCGGACCGGGGGCGCGGATCGGGAGCTACTCCCGCATCGGACGCTCGGCCGTGATCGCGACCGGCGCCCGCATCGACCGCGACACCGTGGTGCCCGACGGCGCCCGGAAGGGCATCGACGAGGCGAGCGAGAGCGGCCGCCGGGCGGCCTGACCCCCACGACCCTGTTCCGCCGGCTCCCCGGAGCGGCGGAATAGGGTCGTTCCATGTTCGAACTCCACCACCTCAGCGCCCAGGAGCAGTGGGACTGGCTGCAGCGCGGAGAGGTCACGCCTCTCGAGCTCGCCGATCACTACCTCGCCCGGATCGAGCGCTGGAACGGGGAGCTGGGCGCCTTCGCCACGGTGACCGCCGATCGGGCGCGGGAGCGGGCATCAACGCTCGGCACCGGGCCCGGAACCGCTCCGCTCTGGGGCCTGCCGAGCGGCGACAAGGACCTCTGGCGGCGCGCGGGCGTGCGGACCGCATTCGGATCCCGGCTGCGCGAGCACCACGTGCCCACCGCCTCCGACGAGATCGTCGAGGTGCTCGATGCGGCGGGAGCGGTCAGCCTCGGCAAGACCGCGGCGCCCGAGTTCGGGATGCCCTCCTACACCGAGACGCGCATCGGCCCGCCCGCCGTCACGCCCTGGGACACCCGCCTCGGGGCCGGCGGATCCAGTGGAGGAGCGGCGGTCGCCGTCGCCGCGGGACTGCTGCCGTTCGCCCCCGCCTCGGACGGCGGCGGGTCCATCCGCATCCCCGCCGCGGCCTGCGGCCTGGTGGGACTGAAGCCCTCCCGCGGACGCGTCGCCGCGCTCTCCGGCATCGGCGGGGTCGGCGGCCTGACGGTCGCCGGGCCGATCACCCGCTCGGTCGCCGACGCGGGCCTCCTGCTCGAGGGCATGCTGGAGCGGACGAACGGCCGCCTCCCGCAGCGCTGGTCGCTCGGCGCGCCCGGCGACGGCGACGGCTCGTTCCTCGGCGCCGCGGTGCGCGGAGAGGGGCGCTTCCAGATCGGCGTGCTCACGGACTCGCCCTGGGACGAGGAGTACGAGATCGCTCTCGCTCCGGAGGCGCGCGCCGCGCTGGACGAGGGGATCGCCGCGCTGGCCGCCCTCGGCCACGGGCTCGAGGAGGCGTCGCTGCCACCGAGCGCCTCGTACCCCGCCGCGTTCCGGACGCTGTGGCAGAGCGGCGCGGCGACCCTGCCCGTCGAGGGCGCGGGCCTCGATCTGCTGGAGCCGCTGACCCGCTGGCTGGTGGAGGAGGGACGCCGGCGCTCCGCCCGCGAGATCGTCGAGGCGGCGTCCTGGCTCTCGGGCTACGAGCGCGCGGTGATCGCGGCATTCGCCGGCGTCGACGCGGTCCTGACGCCGTCGCTGGCGATGACGCCGCGCCCCGTCGGCTGGTACGACCTCGAGGACCCCGAGCGCAATTTCGAGCAGCAGTGCCTCTACACGCCGTACACGTCCTTCGTGAACGTGAGCGGCCTCCCCGCGATCACCCTTCCGCTGAGCACCACGGAGGAGGGCCTGCCGATGGGAGTCCAGCTGATCGGGCGACCCGGCGGCGAGGCGACGCTGCTGGCGATCGGCGCGCAGCTCGAGCGGCGGGCGCGCTGGCAGAGGCGGCACCCGCCGCAGTGGTGACGGGGGAGGCCGCAGCGATGACGGGTCCGGGCGCGGCTGCACGGCGGATGGTCAGGGTCCGGCTCTGGTCACTGAGGTAAGCCTTGCCTATACTCGAATACGATGTGCATGTTCGAGGACCGCGACGGCTCCGCGCCGGTCGACGTGAAGCAGTTCCTGATCGCGGGCGACGAGACCGTCGTGCCGTGGATCCAGAGCATCCTCGACGCCCTCCCCGCGAACGCCCGCGGCCAGGTCTTCGTCGAGGTCGACGACGCGCGCGGACTGCCGCCGCTCGCCGCCCCCGGACGGGTCTGCGTCACCTGGCTCGGCCGCTCCGAGCGCTCGGGCGCCCCCGGCACCGGTGAGCGATGCTCCCGCGGAGTCGCACTCGACCGCGCGGTCCGGGCCTGGGTCGGCGAGATGTCGGTCGTCGACGGTGACTACCCGTGGGCCGACGGCCGCCACGACTTCTGCGCCTGGATCGGCGGGGCCGGCCCCGTCGTCGCCGAGCTCGCCGCCGACGTCGAGGCGCGCCTGCGCACCTCCGCCGAGCACGCCGCGCGCTGACCGTCCGCCGGGCGTCCCGGCTGAGTTTTAGGCAAGGCTTACCTTCTGTGCGAGACTGAGGCGATGCCTCCGACGACCGCCGCCCCCGCCCGACCGGCCTACCGGCCGTACCTCGCGACCGTCGCCGCAGCGACCCGGATCGCCCCGCACTTCATCCGCGTGACCCTCACCGGCACCGGCCTCGACCACGTCGGCTGCACCGGCCCCGACCAGCGCATCAAGCTCGTCGTCCCCACCGCCGCCTCCGACGCCCCCGCCTTCCTCGCCTCCGTCTCGGACCCCGACGGACCCGACGGACTCGACCCCGACTGGTACGGCCGCTGGCGACAGCTCCCCGACGAGCTCCGGAACCCGCTCCGCACCTACACCATCCGCGCCGTCCGCCCCGAGGACGCCGAGGTCGACATCGACTTCGCCGCCCACGGCGACACCGGACCGGCCTCCGCCTGGGTCGAGAGCGCCCGCGCCGGCGACCAGATCGTCATCATCGCGCCCGACACGCGCTCCGACCTCCCCGGCGGCGGAGTCGAGTTCCACCCCGGCGCCGCCACCTCCCTCCTCCTCTCCGGCGACGAGACGGCCGTCCCCGCCATCGCCGCGATCCTCGAGAGCCTCGACGACGACGCCACCGGAGCCGCGTTCCTCGAGGTCCCCACCGCCCACGACCGCCTCCCGCTCCGCCACCCCGCCGGCGTCCACGTCACCTGGATCGTCCGCGCCGACGCGGCAGCCCCCGGAGCGGCCCTCGGCGACGCGGTCCGCGCCTGGGCCACCCGCTTCCTCACCGCCCACCACCGCGGCGTCGACGTCAGCGACATCGACGTCGACCACGAGATGCTCTGGGAGGTCCCCGACGAGAGCACCGACCCCGGCCTCTACGCCTGGATCGCCGGAGAAGCCGGCGCCGTGAAGCTGATCCGCCGCTGCCTCGTCACCGAGCTCGGACTCGACCGGAAGCGGGTGGCGTTCATGGGGTACTGGCGCCTCGGCCGCCAAGAGTCCAACTGACCCGGAGCGCCGCAGGGCGACGTTCTGCGGCGTTGTCGTCGGGCGCGATACCGCCGGTATCGCTTCCTCCTCCGCCTTGCAGAACGACGCCCTGCGACGCTCCGGGCGCTGCTCGTAGAGGATCGGCGCGCCGGGGGCGCGGCCGCGGGGGACGGCGCGCCGGGGGCGCGACCGCAGAGGATGCGGCGCGCCAGGGGCGCGACCGCGGAGGACGATGCTGATCTAGTGGACCTCGCAGAGGGCGTCTCGAGAGTCACTGCCGACGGACTTCGCGCGTGATCGAGCGTTTCTCGGGTGCCTGGCGAGTCGGGTGACCGCGCCCGGACATGCTCATCGGGTAGCCCTCGGAGAGGGAGTTTCGAGATCCACGCGCGACCGATTTCGCGGCTGATCGAGAAGCTCGCGGGCACACACCGAGTCGGGCGACCGCGCACAGACCTGCTGATCGGGCAGCCCTCGGAGAGGGTGTGTCGCGATCCTCCCGGCGAGCGGGTCGGGTACTCCGCGCCGCCCCCGCGTCGAGTCGTCGGCGGCGGCGGGGAGCGGCAGCGGGCTACAGGGTGGGGGAGACGCCCACGAGGCGGCTGGAGAGGGTCCAGAGGTCGTGGGCGAGAGCGCGGTCTCGGGCCTGGGGGTTCAGGGAGCCGCGCGGTGTCAGCTGGTCGAAGTAGGTGCCGCTGGCGGCACCGACGTCGGGCTCGGAGGCGAGGGTGATCAGCGGCACCGCACCCGCCTCGGCGGAGATCCCGAAGGAGCCGACCGAGAGGCTCGTCATCAGCTTCATCATCGTGCTGTCGGCACCGAAGCTCGTCGAGACGACGCCCGGGTGGAACGAGTACGCGTCGACCGACGTCGTCAGCAGGCGCTCCGCCAGCTCGCGGATGAAGAGGATCGTCACCAGCTTCGACGTGCCGTACGCCCGCCAGCCGCCGAGCCACGGACCGCGGCGGTTGTCGAGGTCGTCGAGCCTCAGGCGACCGAAGCGGTTCGCGAGGCTCGCCGTGGAGACGACGCGGACGCCGGCCCGCTCCCTCGAGGTCTCGATCATCCGCGGGAGCAGGAGCCGCGTGAGCAGGAACGGCGCGAGATGGTTGCTCTGGATCGTCCGCTCGTGGCCGTCGACCGTCTCGGCGCGGTGGGAGACGAGCCCGCCCGCGTTGTTCGCCAGCACGTCGATCCGCTCGTAGCGCTCGAGGAGGCCGTCGGCCAGGGCGCGGACGTCGTCGAGCCGGTCGAAGTCGGCCAGGAACGCGTCCCCTCCCACGTCGGCGGCGACCGCGCGGGTGCGCTCGGGGTTCCGCCCGACCACGGCCACGCGGGCACCGGCGGACGCCAGCGCTCCCGCCGCGACCCGGCCGATGCCGGAGCTCGCTCCGGTGAGGACGACGACGCGCCCCGTCATGTCAGTGACCACGGAGATATCCGCCCTTCTCGAGACCGGCTTCGATCTCGAATCGATTGCGCAGCGGATCGCGACCCGCCACCGTGTACGCGAACGGGAACCACATCCCGTAGAGCCGCCACTGCTCCTTGTGCACGGCCTCGTGCTCGAGGACGCTGTCGGAGACGTTGGTGCCCGTGAGGTAGCTCGTGCCGACGCAGGACCCTCCGCGGCCGAACGCCCAGGAGGGCAGACCGGTGAAGACGACGAGGCCGTGGCTGCGCCGGATCGGGCCCGTGCTCCACAGCGCGCCCCAGGCGAGTCCGACCGCGCACGCGAAGAGGTAGCCCGGCCGGGTGATCGCCGGATCCAGGGCCACCGTCGCGACGGCTCGACGGAGCGCGCTCACGCGCTGTCGCGTCCGTAGGTCTCGAGCAGCCGCAGCCAGACCTCGCTGATCGTCGGATAGGAGGGGACCGCGTGCCAGAGGCGCGAGAGCGGCACCTCGCCGACGACGGCGATCGTCGCGGAGTGGATCAGCTCTCCGACCTCCTTGCCGACGAAGGTGACGCCGAGGACGACCTTCCGGTCCTCGTCCACGACCATCCTCGCGGTGCCCGTGTAGCCGTCGGCGGCGAGGGCGGCGCCGGCGACCGAGCCGATCTCGTAGTCGACGACGCGGGTGCGGTATCCGGCCTTCTCGGCGGCCGCGGCGGTGAGGCCGACCGACGCGACCTCGGGGTCGGTGAAGACGACCTGCGGCACGGCCTCGTGGTCGGCGGTCGCGACGTGCGCTCCCCAGGGGGCGTCGTGGACCTCGGCACCGGTGGCGCGCGCGACGATCACGTCGCCGGCCGCACGGGCCTGGTACTTGCCCTGGTGCGTGAGCAGTGCGCGGTGGTTGACGTCGCCGACCCCGTAGAGCCACGGACGCCCGCCGCCGAGGGGAGCACCGTCGCCGCCCAGCACGAGCATCGTGTCGTCGACCGTCAGCGAGGAGCCGGGCTCGAGGCCCACCGTCTCGAGGCCGACGTCGCGGGTGTGCGGGGCGCGGCCGGTCGCGGCGAGCACCTGGTCGGCCTCGATGACGTCGCCGCCCTCGAGCGTCACCGCCACGGTGCCGTCGGACCGGCGCTCGACCGAGACGGGCGAGTCGCCGAGGCGCAGGTCGACGCCGAGCTCCTGGAGCGCCGAGCCGACGAGCTCGCCGGCGAAGGGCTCGAACGGCGTGAGGAGTCCGCTGCGGGCGACGAGCGTGACGGAGGAGCCCATGCCGGCGTAGGCGGTCGCCATCTCGGTCGCGACGACTCCGCCGCCGATGACGACGAGGCGCGGCGGCACCTCCTCGGCCGAGGTGGCCTCGCGGCTCGTCCAGGGGGATGCCGCGCGCAGGCCAGGGATGTTGGGGACGACGGCGGTGGTGCCGGTCGCGACGGCGACGGCGGAGCGGGCGCGGAGCACGCGCACCTCGCCGTCGGGTCCGATCACGGTGACCTCGCGCTCGCCGCTCAGGCGGCCGTGCCCGCGGACGAGCTCGATGCCGGCGCCCTCGAGCCACTGCACCTGGCCGTGGTCGTCGAAGTGGCTGGTGAAGGAGTCGCGGCGGGCCAGGAGCGCGGGCACGTCGACTCCTCCGCTCACCGCCTGCGCCGCGCCGGGGAGATCACGGGCGGCGCGGAGCGCCATCGGCGGCCGCAGCAGCGCCTTCGAGGGCATGCACGCCCAGTAGGAGCACTCGCCCCCGACGAGCTCGCTCTCGACGACGGCCGCGGTGAGGCCGCCCTGGACCGCGCGGTCCGCGAGATTCTCGCCCACCGGCCCTGCTCCGATGACGATGACGTCGAACTCGTCCGTCGTGCTGCTCATGCTGTCTCCCTGGGGTTCTCGGAGGCGTCGAGCCCCGTCGTCTGTGGGTGCCCGGCGCTCAATGCGCCGGCACGATCTCGGCCCGCCAGCCGTCGTAGCGGCCGCCGTGGCTCTCGACCGCCTCGATCACCTGGCGGAGGAACGCGGTGGTCGACTCCTCGTCGACCGCGGCGTGGTGGCTCGCGACGAGGACCTGCCTCAGCCGAAGCCGCGAGATCGCGATCTGGAAGCCGGAGGCCACGAGGACGCGCCCGGCGCGCCGTGCGGTGCTGCGGCGGGAGAAGACGGCGAAGTGGTCGACCTCGCGCAGCTCCCACACCTGGTCGCCGTAGCGGAGCCGGATCTCGAGCTGCTGCGCGGCGCGCTCCTGCTGCGCCTCGAGGGAGGAGCCGCCGGGCGCCGTGACGGTGGTGCTCTCGTCGCTCATCGTCCGGTGAACTCCGCCGTCGTGCGCTGGAGGAAGGCCTCGGTGCCGATGCGCGCGTCCTCGGACGCCGCGAGACGCGCGAGCGCCCCGGGGAGCGCGGCCGCGGCCTCGGCGTCGGACGCGGCGACCGCGAGCCGGGCACTGGCCAGGGCGGCCTGCACGGCGAGCGGCGCCTGCGCGGCGATCCGGGCGGCCAGAGCCCAGGCCGCCACGGCGACCGCCCCGTCGGGGACGACCTGCTGCACGAGGCCGATGCGGTGGGCCTCCTCGGCGTCGAAGAGGTCGCCGGTGAGGATCCAGCGCATCGCGTCGCCCCAGCCGACGGCGCGGGGGAAGCGCAGCGTCGCTCCGCCGAAGGGCAGGATGCCGCGGGCGACCTCGATCTGGCCGAAGCGGGTGGACCGCTCGGCGAGGACGACGTCGCTCGCGAGCGCGAGCTCGATGCCGAGCGTGAGGCAGGTGCCCTGGAGGCCGATGACCACCGGCTTGCTCACGGGGCGGGTGCGCAGGCCCCAGGGGTCGAGACCGCCCTCGGGCACGAAGTCGAGGCCGTCGGAGCCCAGGCGGGGCCCGATGTCGGCGAGGTCGAGCCCGGCCGTGAAGTGCCCGCCCTCGGCGAGGACGACGCCGGCGCGCAGCTCCGGGTCGCGGTCGAGCTCGCCGTACGCGGACGCCAGCTCCGCGAGCAGCCGAAGATCGGCGGCGTTGCGCTTCTCGGGCCGGTCCAGCACGATCGCGAGCACGGTCCCGCGCCGCTCGGTGCGCACGCGCGGTCTCTCGTCGCTCATCGTTCCTCCGCTCGGTCGCGTCCGACCATCTTGCCGGGTGCCGCCGACACGCGCTCGGGCTTGCGCGCCGATGGCAGGGCTCTCTCAGGCCCCGCGGGACAGAGCGCCGAGGAGGCGGAGGATCGTGGGCAGGTCGTCCTCGGCCGCCGTCGGCGACGACGGGGCGAACGAGGTGACGCCGGCGCCCGCGAGCGGGAAGCGGGACCGGAGGGCGTCGAGGCTCGCGACGAGGCGCGAGGCGGGCACGCCGAAGGGCACGGGGTCGAACAGCCCGGCGAGGTCGGCGGGGTCGAGCACGTCCAGGTCGAGGTGCACGTAGACGGAGGCGGCACCGGTCGCCTCGACCGCCGCGACGAGCGACTCCGGGTCGAGGGCGTCCGCGGTCAGCACCGCGGCCCCCCGCTCGACCAGCGGCTCGAGCTCGCCGTCGTCGGCGGAGCGGACACCGGCGAGGACGACGCGCTCGTCGGCCACCCGCTCCTCGGCGCCCGCGCTCAGGAGGCCGACGCCGCGGCCCAGCGCGGCCGAGAGGACCATGCCGCAGAAGGCGCCGCTGGGGGAGGACTCGGGAGTGTGCGCGTCCGGGTGGGCGTCGAGCCAGACCAGCGCGACCGGGACCGGTGCCGAGCGGACGGCGTGCCCGATCGCCGCGAACTCGACGCCGCAGTCGCCGCCGATCGTGATCACGGGATCGGTCCGGCCCGAGAGGGCCTCGCGCACCCGCTCGGCGACGGTGGCGACCGAGGCGTAGCGGCGGATGCCGGTGTCCTGGGCGTCGCCCGCCTCGGCGGGGATGTCGAGGGTCGTGGTGGCGGAGGAGGGCAGATCGCCCCGGATCGCCTCGGCTCCGTCGACGAGGCGCATCGCGCGCGTCGACGCCGAGCCCTGCCACTGGGGGACGACGAGGAAGGAGGCCATGTCCCTCACTATGGCACGCGCGCCGCTGCCGGGTGCCTGCGTCCTCAGGCCGCGGGCAGGCCTCCGGGGACGGCCGCGGGGCGGAGCGACGGGGGCGCGCCGTCGAGGTCGACCAGGGCCTCGTCGAGTGCGGAGCGGGCGCGGTCGGCGGCGGCGCGGGCCTCGTCCAGAGCGCCGGCCGGATCGCCTGCCGCACGGCGCACCGCGGTGTCCAGCTGCCCGAGCGTCTCCTCCGCGAGGATCCGGGGTGCCGCGGTGATGCGCTCGCCGTGCACGGCGGCCAGGAGCAGCACCGACTCGGCACCGAGCCGGGCCGCGGTGCGCGCCGCCTCGAACAGGAGGAGCTGGCGCTCGGCCTGGGCTCGCGGCTCGCGGTACCCGGAGACGACGGCGTCCAGAGCGGAGTCGGCGTCGAGCAGCAGGACCAGCAGCGCGGCCGGATCGTGGCGGGCGCCGGCCGACCGGGCGTCGTCGGCGTCGAGGAGGAGCGACCGTGCCGCGGCGCACGCGACGGCCACGTCGGCGGCGGAGGCGAGTTGCGCCGAGGTGCGCAGGTCCGAGAGGGTGGCGGCCCGCTCCAGGTCGTCCCGCACGGAGCGCTCGACGCCGCTCAGCTGCACCTCGGCGCGGGTCACGAGCCCGACCAGCGAGTCGACCGCGTCGAGCAGGGCGTCGGGATCGGGGGAGCCGCCGGCGGCGACGTGCTCGACGGCCTCGCGCAGCGGTCGGACCCGGCGCTCGGGAGTGGTCCCGGCGAGGACGGAGACCTCGGAGCGCGCCTGCTGCACGCGCTCCGGGAGGGACGGGCTCGGCGAGGTCACTCCGTGATCGTACGGCCGGAGTGTGACACCGCGTGACACGGCGGTTCGACCGGCGGCGGCGGCGTGCCCAGGATGGAGTCATGACCCGCTCACTCGCCATCGTCGAGGTCGCCCGCGTGCGACCGGGCCGCGAGGAGTACCACGCCTACGTGCAGATCCTGAACGGCCGCATCCTCGCCCTCGCGCACGAGCGCGGCTGGCGGGCGGAGCGCTTCGCCGCCGAGGAGCTGGGCACGGAGGAGCTGCTGGCGCGCACGGCGGGGGCGGACGCCCTCGTCCTCGCGGGCGGCGAGGACATCGCTCCCGAGCAGTACGGCGCCGACCGCGGCTACCCGGCCGAGGGCCCCCACGCGGAGCGCGCCGACGCCGCCCAGATCGCGCTGGTGCACCGGGCGCTCGCCCGCCGGACCCCGCTGCTGGGCATCTGCCGCGGCCTGCAGATCGTCAACGTCGCGCTCGGCGGCACGCTGGTTCAGGACCTGGGTCCGGAGGCGGAGCACGTCAACGCGGCGGCCCCCGCTCACCAGCGCATGCACCGGCACGAGGTCGGGCTCGCGGCGGGCTCCGTGCTCGGCGGGCTCTTCGGGTCCGAGGCGCTCGCGGTGCAGAGCGCGCACCACCAGGCGGTCGACCTGCTCGCTCCGGGGCTGCGGGTCGTCGCCCGGGCGGAGGACGGCGTGATCGAGGCCGTCGAGCACGTCGCGGCCCCCCTCGTGGGCGTGCAGTGGCACCCCGAGGACCCGGACGCTCCCGCCGGTCAGCTGGCGACGCTGCTCGACGGGCTGGCGCTCGCCGCCGCCCGCGGGGAGTTCGCGCTGCCCCTCGCCGCCTGAGCGGCCGGGGCTCCCCGCGGGCGACCGGGCTCAGCGGGCCAGTCGGGCCATCCACGCCTCGATGTCGTCGGCCGAGCGCGGGATGCCGGCCGAGAGGTTCTCGGCGCCGTCGGCGGTGACGAGCACGTCGTCCTCGATCCGGACGCCGATGCCGCGCAGCTCCTCCGGGACCGTGAGGTCGTCGGGCTGGAAGTAGAGGCCGGGCTCGATCGTGAAGACCATGCCCTCCTCGACCAGTCCGTCGAGGTACATCTCGCGCCGTGCCCGGGCGCAGTCGTGCACGTCGAGCCCGAGGTGGTGGCTGGTGCCGTGGACCATGTAGCGGCGGTGCTGCTGGTTGTCGGCCTCGAGCGCCTCCTCGGCGCTGACCGGCAGCAGGCCCCACTCGGCGGTGCGCCGCGCGATGACGGCCATCGCCGCGGCGTGAACCTCGCGGAAGCGGATGCCGGGTCGGACGATCGCGAACGCGGCGTCGGCCGCCTCCCGCACCGTCTCGTGAACCTGGCGCTGGGCGTCCGTGTAGCGGCCGTCCACCGGGAAGGTGCGCGTGATGTCGGCGGTGTAGTAGCTGTCCTGCTCGACGCCGGCGTCCAGCAGCACCAGCTGGCCGGGGCGCACCGGCCCGTCGTTGCGCGTCCAGTGCAGGATGCAGGCGTGGGGGCCCGCCGCGGCGATGGTGTCGTAGCCGACCGCGTTGCCGTCGGCGCGCGCGCGTCCGTTGAAGACGCCCTCGATCAGGCGCTCGCCCTTCTCGTGGGCGATGATGCGCGGCAGGTCGGAGAGGACGTCCTCGAAGCCGCGGCCCGTCGCGTCGACGGCGGCGCGCAGCTCGGCGATCTCGTAGGCGTCCTTGACCAGGCGGAGCTCGGCGATGTCGCGCTCGAGCGCCGCGTCGCGGTCCGCCCGCTCGTCGGCCTCGACCGCGTCGAGACGGCCGGTCACCGCCGGGTCGGCCTCGCGCAGCACGGCGAGGGGGACGCCGTCGTGCGCGTCGAGGACCGCGTCGAGCTCGGCGATCCCGCGGGTGGCGAGGCCGAGATCGCTCGCGACCTGCGCGAGCGACGGACGCGGCCCGATCCAGAACTCGCCGATCTCGGGGTTGGCGTAGAACTCGTCGGAGTCGCGGCCCGCGCGCTCGCGGAAGTAGAGCGTCGCGCTGTGGCCGGACCCGGCGGGCTCGAGGACGAGCACCGCGCCGGGCTCGGAGTCGGAGCCCCAGCCGGTGAGCCAGGTGAAGGCCGAGTGCGCACGGAACGGGTAGTCGGTGTCGTTCGCGCGCTGC
>NZ_PSWG01000035.1:0-16179 GCF_002931195.1 Rathayibacter sp. AY1C2
CGCGCACCGCGTCCCCGTTCACGCCCTGCGGGATGCGCACAGCGACGACGTTCGTCATCTTGTGCCCGACGCCGCCGCGATCATGGCCCGCTGCGACGAGCTCGCCGCGGTCTCCTCCAGCCGCGACGGCATCGAGCGGGTCTACCTCTCGCCCGAGCACGCCCGGGTGAACGCGATGGCCGCGCGTTGGATGACCGAGGCGGGCATGCGCACCTGGCAGGACGCGGCCGGCAACCAGTGCGGCCGCTACGAGGGCGCGACTCCGGGACTCCCGGCGCTCCTGCTCGGCTCGCACCTCGACACGGTGCCCGACGCGGGCCGCTACGACGGGATCCTCGGCGTGATGCTCGCGATCGCCGTGGTGTCGCGCCTGCAGGGGGCGGGCCGGCGCCTGCCGTTCGCCGTCGAGGTCGTCGCGTTCGGCGACGAGGAGGGCACCCGCTTCGGCACAGCGCTCCTCGGCTCCCGCGCCCTCGCCGGCACCTGGGACGAGCACTGGTGGGAGCTCGAGGACGCCGACGGGACGACGCTCGTCGAGGCGTTCCACGAGTTCGGGCTGGACCCCTCGCGCATCCGCACCGCCGCGCGCGACGCGCAGGACGTCCTCGCCTACCTCGAGGCGCACATCGAGCAGGGCCCCTACCTGGAGGAGGCGGACCGCGCCCTCGCCGTGGTCTCCTCGATAGCGGGCGCCCGCCGCTTCGCACTCACCCTCACCGGCAAGGCCGGGCACGCGGGCGGAGTTCCGCTCGACCGCCGCCGCGACGCGCTCACCGGGGCGGCCGAGGCCGTGCTCGCGGTGGAGCGCATCGCGCGGGAGCAGGGCGTGATCGCCACGGTCGGCCGGCTCGAGACCTTCCCGGGCGCAGTCAACGTCATCCCCGGCCGGGTCGAGTTCAGCCTCGACCTCCGCGCCGAGACCGACGCCCAGCGCGACGCGGCGTGGGACGCCATCGAGCACGCGATGTCGGAGTCGGCGTCGCGCCGCCGTCTCGCGCTGACGGTGGAGGAGACCCATTCGGCCCCCGCGGTCGTCGCCTCCTCTCGGCTGCAGGACGTCGTGCGGGCGGGCATCCGCGCGACCGGGGACGCGGAGCCGATGGTGCTGTTCTCCAAGGCCGGCCACGACGCGATGGCGGTCGCCGACCTCGCCGAGTACGCGATGCTCTTCCTCCGCTGCGAGGGCGGCGTCAGCCACCACCCGGACGAGAACGTGACCGAGGCCGACGTCGCGACCGCGCTCGACGCGTTCGAGGCGGCCGTGCTGGCGCTCGCCGACGGGACGCAGACCGCGTGACCCCCGCCCCGGCCCCTTCGACGAGCATCGGTCACCGCATCGATGCCGGCTACGCCGCGCTGTCGCGGCAGGAGCAGCGGGCGGCCGACTTCATCCTCGACCACCTCGGCGACCTGGCCGTCTACACGGCGACCGAGCTCGCCCAGCACAGCGGAGTGTCCAAGGCCACGGTCTCGCGGCTGTTCCGCCGCCTGGGGTTCTCGAACTCGCAGGAGGTGCGCGAGCACGCCCGGGCGCTGCGGTCCTCCGGTGTGCCGGTCGGTCCCGCGCAGGGACAGGGGGATCCGCTCGCCGCGCACCTCGAGAGCGAGCGGGCGAACCTGGCCCGGCTGGCCGCCGCGTTCGGCGACGGGCGGCTGGGAGAGTCGGTGCGGCTGATCGCGGGAGCACGCGAGGTCGTCGTGATCGGACTGCGCAACAGCTACCCGGTGGCGCTGCACCTGCGCCAGCAGCTCGCGCAGGCGCGCGGACGCGTCCGGATCGCCCCGCAGCCCGGCCAGTCGCTCGGTGAGGAGCTCGAGGGGCTCGGAGCCGAGGACGTCGTGGTGCTGGTCGGCTTCCGCCGCCGCCCCGCCTCCTTCGCCGCCCTGATCGGGACGCTCGCCGCGCGCGAGGTGCCCGTGGTGCTCCTCGCGGATCCGCCCGCCCGGCGCTACGCGGAGCACGCGGCGGTCTGGCTGGAGTGCCCGGTCGACAGCGGCACGGCGCTGGACAGCTACGCGGCGGCGATGAGCGCGGTCGCGCTCGTGGCCTCCGGAGTGCTCGGGGCGTCGCCGAGGGAGTCGCGCGAGCGGATCGCCGGGATCAGCACGGCCTACGCGGAGCTCGCCGAGCTGGAGGACCGGCCGTGAGCGAGGCGGCGGAGCTGATCCGCGCGCACGCCAAGGACCCCGTCGGGCAGGCCGACCCGACTCCGGCCCTCGGCCGGGCCGAGCTGATCACCCCCACCTGCGGCGACCGGATCGAGCTGCGCGTCGACGGCGGCGCGGAGCAGGTGCGCCTCGCCTGGAGCGGGCGGGGGTGCGAGGTCTCGCGAGGATCCGCGTCGCTGCTCGCGGACGGTCTCGACGGGCTGCCGGCGTCGGACATGCGGGAGCGGATCGACGCGTTCCTCGCGGCGATGGCCCACCGGGAGGGTGCTCTCGCCGGCGAGGAGCAGGCGCTGCTCGCGGTCGCGGGCAACCCCGTCCGCTCCGTCTGCGCGACGCTGGCCTGGCGGGCGCTGGCCGCCGCCCTCGACGACGCGGGCCTGGCGTGAGCCGCTCAGTCCGGCCCGTCGCGGTCGGCTCCCGACCACAGATCGCCGCACTCCACCCCGCGCGCACCCCTCGCGCGGAGCAGGTCGCGCGCGCCGGAGTCCCCGTGCACGCCCTCGAGGAGCTCCGGCCAGTGGTCCCGTCCCAGCAGCACCGGATGACCGGGCCGACCGCGGAAGACCGCGCGGGCGAGCACGTCCGGCGCGACCGGCGCCTCCGCGAGCAGCCGGGCCCCCACGCTCGGCGGCTCCTCGGGCAGGTCGACCAGGGCGACCAGCGCGGCGACGCCCTCGGCCGCGGCGAGACCCGCGCGGAGCGACGCCGAGAGGCCGCTCTCCCACTCCGCCGCGACGACCACGTCCGCGGACGGCGGCACCAGGAGGCGCGCCCGTCCGGCCTCCGCGCCCAGGACCACGAGCACCCGCTCGCAGCCCACCGCGCGGAGCCTCTCGACGGCTCGCTCCACCCAGGGAACTCCCGCCGCGTCGCACCGCAGCGCCTTCGGGCCGCCCGCCCGGCGCCCCGCACCCGCCGCGAGCACCAGCCCGACGAGGTCCCGACTCCCGACCAGATCCATCCGACCATCGTGCCGCAGGCCGAGCCCCTGCTCCGCCGGACGAAGGAGACCGCATGACCGACACCCGATCCGAGACCGCCCGCGACGTGCTGCTCGCGTGCCTCGCCGTCCCGCGCTGGGCCGACGAGGTCGCCTCCGGC
Organism: Rathayibacter sp. AY1C2; assembly: GCF_002931195.1. Taxonomy (NCBI): domain Bacteria; kingdom Bacillati; phylum Actinomycetota; class Actinomycetes; order Micrococcales; family Microbacteriaceae; genus Rathayibacter; species Rathayibacter sp. AY1C2. The sequence continues at coordinate 3,271 of NZ_PSWG01000035.1, forward strand.
GCGCCCTACCCGTCGGCCGACGCGCTCGCCGACGCGGCCGAGCGGGCCGCGCGCACGCTCACCGAGGAGGAGGTGGAGGCAGCGCTGGCCGACCACCCCCGGATCGGCGAGCGGCACGCGGGCGCGGGGCGCTCCTCCGCGTTCTCGGCCGCGGAGCAGGCGGCGAGCCGCACGGGCGACGAGGAGCTGACCCGGCGGCTGCTGGCCGGCAACCGCGCCTACGAGGAGCGGTTCGGGCGCGTGTTCCTCCTCCGCGCGGCCGGCCGCGACCGGGCCGAGGTCGTCGCGGAGCTGGAGCGGAGACTCGGGCTCGACGACGAGACGGAGGCCCGCATCGTCGCGGAGCAGCTGCGGGAGATCACGGTGCTGCGGGTCCGCGGCCTCGACGACGGGCGCCTCGTCCGGGCGGAGGCCGCACGATGAGCGGGCACGCCAGCCGCGTCACCACCCACGTGCTCGACGCCGTCCGCGGCCGCCCCGCGCGCGGGGTCCCGGTGGCTCTCGACGCCCGTGTCGGCTCCGGCTGGGAGCGCCTCGCCGAGGCCCGCACCGACGACGACGGCCGCGTGGCGGCCTTCGGGCCGGAGCGCCTGGCCGCCGGGGTGCACCGGGTCGTCTTCGACACCGGCGCCTGGTTCGCCGCCTCGGGCACCGAGTCGTTCTACCCCGAGGTCGTCGTCGCCTTCCGCCTCGACGACGAGGAGGCGCACTTCCACATCCCGCTCCTGCTCAGCCCCTTCGCCTACTCGACCTACCGGGGCAGCTGATGCAGCTGCAGGACGTCCTCGACGCGCCGCAGCTGCGGCTGCGCGTGCTGGTCGCCGGCGACGGAGCGCTCGCCCGGCCGGTCGACGGCATCTTCACGACCGATCTCCTCGACCCGCGCCGCTACATCTCGCGCGACCAGCTGGTGCTGACCGGTCTGGTCTGGCGTCGGGACGCCCAGGACAGCGCGGCCTTCGTCGCCGCGGTCGCGGACTCGGGTGCCAGCGCTCTGCTCGCCGGCGAGGGGCTGCTGGGCTTCGTGCCGGACGACCTCGTCGTCGCCTGCCGCGAGCACGACGTCCCGCTGATCGCCGTGCCGGCCGATGTGTCGTTCGGCGCGATCACGGCGCACCTGTCGAACGCCCTCGCCGGCGACCGCGTGGCCCGGCTGACGGCCGCCCTCGCCCGCCAGCGGGAGCTGCTGACGGAGGTCTACCGGGGGCAGCAGCTCGACGAGCTCGTCACGCGCACCTCGCGCGAGCTCGGACTCCCCGTGTCGGTGCTGACCGCCACCGGTCGGACCGCGGCATCCGCCTCGCCCCTGGGGCTGGGGGAGATCGAGCGGGTCGTGCGCGCGGCGCTCACGGCCCGGCGCAGCCCGGTCGTGGTCGCGGACGCCCGCGGCGGCGCCCTGTCGGTCCTCACCGTCGCCGGAGCGGGCGAGCACCGCGCCACCTCCTGGCTGGTCGTCGTCGGGGGCGACTGGAACGACTGGCCCGCCGCAGTGCTGGACGCCGTGACCGAGCTCGCCGGAGTCGTGGGGGTCTACCGGCTGCAGCGGGAGGCGGCGCTCTCGGCCGACTCCGCTCTCGCCGACCGCCTGCTCGAGCTCGTGGAGGAGGACAGCGAGCAGCCCGAGGCCGCGGTGTACCTGAGGCAGCTCGGACTCGGCGGCGCCGGGCGGTGCGCCGTGGTCGCCGCCGAGTTCGAGGGCGACGCGCCCCCGGACCTGGCGCGCCGTGTCCTGGTCGACGCCGCCGCGCACCTGGGCCGCGCCGTGGTCGGACGCGACGCCCAGGGCTGCGCGGTGGCGGTGCTGCCCACCGAGGCGACCGATGCGATCCCCACCGGCGCGGATCCGCTCGCCGTCGTCACCTCGGCGCTGCGACGAGCGGGAGCCGCGTGGCCGGGCGCCGTGCTGCGCGTCGGGACGAGCGCCGCGACTCCGCTGCCCGCGCTCGGCGGCGCCCTCCGCTCGGCACGCTACGGGATGCTGCTGCCGGGCTCTCCGGGCGACGACGCTCCGGTGCGGGTCTGCGACTCCGGGGAGGTCACCTCCGCCGTGCAGCTGCTGAGCGCGGTCCCCGACCACCTGCGCTCGGTGTTCGTCGAGCTGGTGCTCGGGCGGCTCGTCGAGCACGACGCGCGCTACGGCTCGCAGCTGGTCGCCACGCTCGCGGCGTTCCTCGACTGCGGCGGCTCGTGGGTGCGCACGGCGGAGCAGACGCACCTGCACCTGAACACGGTGCGGTACCGCATCGCGAGGGTGGAGGAGCTGACGCAGCGCGACCTGTCGGACACCGCGGACCGCGCCGACCTGTTCCTGGCGCTGCGCCTGCGCTGACGGCCGGGTGCGCGCGGTCCGCACCGCGCCGCCCCGGCCGGCCCCGTCACTCCGGAGACGCGATCCGCCTGCCCCGGACGTGCACCGCGGCGATCGCCGGCTCGCGCAGGGTCATCAGCAGGGCGAAGAGCAGCTGGGCCGTCGCCTCCTCCTCGTCGTCCGCGCGGATCCCGTGGGCGAGGACGTCGGCGAGCGGCTCCCACCGGTCGGGCTCGATGCGGAGGAAGTCCGCGTCCTTCCCGGGGTCGAGGCTGCCGAACCGGTCCTCCTGGTCGAGCGCCCGCGCGCCGGCGAGCGTCGCCGTGAACAGGAGCTCGGCCGGATGCAGGGCGACGGCCGCGTCGCCGGGCTCCGAGAGGTGCACCTTGAAGGCGTCGTTCGCCACTCGCGCCAGCAGCCACTCGTCGCCCGCGCCCACGTCCGAACCGAGGGCGACGGTGACCCCCGAGGCGACGGTCCGGCGCCAGGGCATGGTGCCGGAGCCGAGGAACTGCTGCGAGGTCGGGCAGTGGGCGATCGAGGTGCCGGTCTCCTCCATCCGGTCTAGCTCCGCGTCCTGGCAGTGCACGGCGTGGGCGAGGATCGTGCGCGGCCCGAGGAGGGAGGAGCCTCCGCGCGCGGAGCCGGGGAGGAAGAGCCCGTCGTAGGTGTCGAGGTAGCTGCGGGTGCCGTACGAGCCGAGCACGGCGGCGATCTCGCCGTCGCCGGGCCGGTCGTTCTCGTTGAGGTGGCTGTGCACGTAGACGCCGCGTCCGCGGACGTCGTCGTAGAGGTCGCCGAGGGCTCCGAGGGTCCGGGGAGTGACGGACAGCGAGAACCGCGGGACGAGCGCGACCTGCAGGAGCTGGTCCCTCCCGTGCCAGCGGTCGATCTCCTCCGACGCGAGCGTCAGCGCCTCCTCCTCGGAGGTGATCAGGGGAGCCGCCGAGGCCGGGCCCGTGGTCTGGATGCCGCGCCCCGACACGATCCGCAGCCCCGCCTCGCGGCTGCGCTCGAAGAGGGCGTCCTGCGCGGCCGGGAACGCGGAGCCGAAGACCATCGCGGCGGTCGTGCCCGCCGCCACCCGCCGCCGGGTGAAGGCGCGCGCGACGACGTCGGCGAACTCCGGGTCGGCGAGCCGCGCCTCCGCTGGGAACACCGTCCGGTCGAGCCACTCGAGCAGCTGGCCGCCGCCGAAGCCGTCGGTCGAGAACGTCTGGGGGAAGTGCACGTGCGCGTCGACGAAGCCGGGCAGCAGGATCGACGCGGCGTCGCCGGAGACCGGCAGGAGCGCGAAGCGGTCCGGCAGCTCGCGGTACGGACCGACCCAGGCGATCGTGCCGTCCTCGTCCACGGCGAGAGCGCCGTCCGGGATCGACACCAGCGACTCCCGCGCGGTCGCGAGCGTCGCACCCCCGGCGACGTGCAGCACGTGCCCCCGGTGGACGCCCCCGGCGCCGGTCACACCAGGCCCGTGTAGGCGGTCCAGGCGGATCCCGCGGGCGGCGCGTCGTCGCGGGTGACGCTCGCCTGGATCAGCCCGTAGGGGCGGTCGGCGGCGTGGAAGACCTCGTTGTCGTTCTCGACGCCGAAGGGCGAGAGGTCGTAGACGAAGTGGTGCTTGTTCGGCGCGGAGAGACGGATCTCGACGATCTGCGGGTACTCCTCCAGGACCGCCTTCCCCATCTCGAAGAGCGTCTGCTGGAGGGCGAGGGAGTGCACGGTCGCGAAGCGGCTCGTCATGAGCGCCTTGACGCCCGCGTAGACCGCCTCCCAGTCCATCGCCGCGATCTCGTCCTCGCTCAGGGCGAAGCGCCACTTCGCGACCAGCGAGGTCGCCATCACCCGGTCGTTCGTCGGCTGGAGGACCGTGTACGGGTCGGTGAGGAAGCCGTGGAACTCGCTCCCCGTGGACTTCAGGATCGTGAGGTCCTTGAAGCCGCCGGTGATCCAGATCCGCCGCTCGTCGCCCGAGCCCTCGACCGTGACCGACGCGATCCGCGTCTCCTGGCCCTTCCGGACCCAGGTGTGGTCGTGCTCGCGCCCGTCCACCAGCACGCGCTCCCAGGCGAACTCCTCGATCTCGATGCGGGCGCCGTGGACGGGCTCGTAGCCGTCGACGAAGTGGCGGGCCAGCTCGAGGCCGTAGGGCTCGATCGAGCGCAGGCCCTTCTCCTTGGCGAAGGCGTACGCCGTCTGCTTCTGCGTGTCCGTGGGCAGGACGGCCGACTGGTCGCCCTCTCGGTGCGCGGCCTCGAAGTCGCCGCGGAGGGCCGTGGAGACGTTGACGTCGTGGATCTCGTGCCGCGGGGTCTCGCGGTAGATCCGCACGACGCGGTTCTCGGCCTTCCCGTACTGGTGGTCCCCGAGGATGATCGACATGTCCGCTCCTGTCCGTTCCGTGCGGCCGGGCCCGGTCACGCGGTGGTGACCGTCCTGCTCGCGGCTCCTGCGAGCCCGTCTGCCAGCCTCGCGCCTGCCGGGGGCTCCGCGCACCGGCGGAGCATCCCGAGGAGCCGCCGCCGGGACTCCGAGTCTTGTGCGATCCGCCCGCTCCGCGGCTCCGACCCGCCTCCGTTCACACGCTCGAAACCTGCCGATGACACGGCGGCGCTCGGCGTGAGCGGGGGAGCTCCCCGAGGTGTCGTCAGGGAGGCGGGGCATCGGCGGGTCGAGGTCAGGGGCGGCTGAGGAGGCGCCCGGCGGGCGGGACCGTCGCGGCGGTGACGCGGCGGCCGCCGACCCAGGTGGCGGCGACGGCGCCGCTGAGGACGCGGCCCTCGTAGGCCGAGACGGGGTTCCGGTGCGACAGGGCGTCGACGTCCACGCGCCACTGCGACTCCGGGTCGAACGCGACCAGGTCGGCGTCGGATCCCGCGTGCAGCAGGCCCTTCTGGCCGAGCCCGGCGAACGCGGCGGTCGCCGTGGACATCCAGGCGACGACCTGCTCGAGCGGGATGCCCCGCTCGCGGGCCCCGGTCCAGACCGCGCGGAAGCTCAGCTCGAGTCCCGAGATCCCGCCCCAGGCGCCGCCGAAGTCGCCGCCGGCGGGGAGCTTCAGCTCGGCGGTGGCGGGGGAGTGGTCCGAGGCGATGATGTCGATCGTCCCGTCGAGCAGCCCCTTCCAGAGCAGCTCGCGATTGCGCTCGTCGCGGATCGGCGGGCAGCACTTGAACTGCGTGCCGCCGTCGGGGATCGAGCCGGCGTCGAAGGTGAGGTAGTGCGGGCAGGTCTCGGCGGTGATCGGCAGCCCCTCGGCCTTCGCCTCGCGCAGGAGCGGCAGCGCGTCGGCGGAGGAGAGGTGCAGGATGTGCGCGCGGCAGCCGGTCTCGCGGACGGCCTCGATCACGTGCAGGATCGCGCTGCGCTCGGAGGCGGGCGGGCGGGAGTCGACGAACGCGCCGTAGGAGGCGCCGGGCTCCAGCGCGCTCGCCTTCAGCTCGGCCGGGTCCTCGGCGTGCACGATCAGCAGTCCGTCGAAGGCGGCGATCTCGCGCATCGCCTCGACGAGCTGCTCACGGCTCAGGTGCGGGAACTCGTCCACGCCGCTCGGCGAGAGGAAGCACTTGAAGCCGAAGACGCCCGCGTCGTGGAGCTCGCGCAGCGTGCCGAGGTTCGAGGGGATCGCCCCGCCCCAGAAGCCGACGTCCACCTGCGCCTGCGGCCCGGCGGCCGCGCGCTTGGCCTCAAGCCCCGCCACCGTGGTGGTCGGCGGAATCGAGTTCAGCGGCATGTCGATGATCGTGGTGACGCCCCCGGCGGCGGCCGCGCGGGTGGCGGAGGCGAAGCCCTCCCACTCCGTGCGGCCCGGTTCGTTGACGTGCACGTGGGTGTCGACGATCCCCGGGATCAGGACCTGGCCCTCGGGGAGGACGATCTCCTCCGTGGTCCGCCAGGGGGCGTCCCGCTCGCCGACCGCGACGATCAGGCCCTCGGCGATCGCGATGCTGGCCGGACGCCGGCCGTTCTCGGTCAGCACGTCGGATGCGCGGATCACGAGGTCGAGGAAGGGAGCGTCGTCAGGCATGGATCGACCCTATACTCGGCATGTTTCCTGCGTGTGAGCGCCCGTCGGCGGCTCCGCCCGGCCTCCCCGCAGCCCCGGCGCCGTCGCCTCCCGTCCGAGAAGAGGAGGCCGTCGTGCTCGACATCGCCGACCCCCTGCTCGAGCGCGTCGAGGCGGGCGGGAGCGTCGCGGTCGTCACGGTCACGCACGTCTTCGGTTCGGCTCCCCGCGCTCTCGGCTCCTCGATGGCGGTGAACGCGGAGGGGCGCGCGATCGGCTCGATCTCCGGCGGCTGCGTCGAGGCGCAGGCGTACGCGCTGGCCCAGGAGGTGCTCGGCACCTCGGGCAGCGCGTCCGAGCACTTCGGCTTCGACGACGAGGCGGCCTTCGCCGCGGGCCTGTCCTGCGGGGGGCAGCTGCGCGTGTTCGGCCAGGTCGTCGACTCCGGCTCCACCGCGGTCCTCGCCGAGCTGCGCGCCGCCCGCGCCGGCCGCTCGGCCGCGCTGGCGATCGTCGTCGGCGGCCCGGAGGAGCTGATCGGCCTCGTCCTCACCGGAGCGACGCGGCTCCAGGACGTCGTCGGCCCGCACCTGGACGAGGACACCGCCCGCCGCATCCTCGCCGAGCGCGAGGCGCGCCTGGCCTCCGGCCGCTCGGCCACGGTCGAGACCGCCTGCCGGAGCGCCGAGCTCGAGATCGCCTACATCGTGCACGCCGAGCGGCCGCGCCTGCTGATCTACGGCGCCGTCGACTTCTCCGCCGCGCTCTGCTCCGCCGGATCCCTGCTCGGCTACCGCGTGACCGTCTGCGACGCGCGTCCGGTGTTCGCGACCGCCGAGCGCTTCCCCGGCGCCGACGAGGTCGTGGTCGAGTGGCCGTCCGACCACCTCGCCCGCGCCGAGGTCGACTCGCGCACCGTGATCGCGGTGCTCACGCACGACGAGAAGTTCGACATCCCGCTGCTCGAGACCGCGCTCGCGCTCCCGGTCGTCTACGTCGGCGCGATGGGATCGCGGCGCACCCACGAGCGGCGGCTGCGGCTGCTGCGCGAGGCGGGAGTGACGGAGGAGGCGCTCGCCCGCCTGCACTCGCCGATCGGCCTGGACATCGGCGCGTCGACGCCGGAGGAGACGGCCGTGTCGATCCTCGCGGAGGTCCTCGCCGCGCGCACGGGGACGTCCGGGGAGCCGCTCGCGGGGCGCTCGGGCCCGATCCACGCGGCGCGCTGAGCCGCACGTCCTCCCTTGACGGCGCGCCGTCGTGATCGCGCCGGCCTGCTCGCACTCCGGCGGGAAACGGCCGCGAAACACCGCGCTGCCATGCTCGGGGCATGCAGCGCCACGTCCTCACCGGAGCCCACGTCGCCACCGTCGACGCGCACGGGACCGAGCACCCCGTCGGCCACGTCGTCGTCGACGACTCCCGCATCGTCGCCGTCGGAGCCGGCGACCCTCCGGCGTGGGCCCTCGACGGACGGTCCCCGACGGGCCTGCCGGCGCAGGAGGCGATCGCGCTCACGCGGGTCGACGGCCGCGGCCGCCTGCTCACTCCCGGGCTCGTCAACACGCACCACCACCTCTACCAGTGGCTCACCCGCGGCTGGGCGCAGGACTCGATCCTCTTCGACTGGCTCGTCGCGCTCTACCCCGCCTGGTCCCGCATCGACGCCGACCTGACCCGCTCCGCCGCCCTCGGCGCGATGGGCGTCCTCGCCCGGTCCGGCTGCAGCACCGTCGCCGACCACCACTACGTCTTCCCACGGGGCTCCGGCGACATCGTCGGCGGCATCGTCGACGCGGCCGGCACCCTCGGCCTCCGGCTGCACGCGACCCGCGGGTCGATGGACCTCGGCGAGTCCCGGGGCGGCCTCCCGCCGGACTTCGCCGTCGAGACCACGGCGGCCGCGCTCCAGGCCAGTGGAGAGGCGGTCCAGCGGTACCACGACGCCTCCGCCGACGCGATGGTGCGGGTCGCGATCGCCCCGTGCTCGCCCTTCTCGGTGACCACCGACCTGCTGCGCGAGTCGGCCGTCCTCGCCCGTCAGCTCGGGGTCCGGCTGCACACCCACGGCTCCGAGACCGTGGAGGAGGACGCCTACACGCGGGAGGCGTTCGGCCTCTCGCCCACCGACCACCTGGAGTCGCTCGGCTGGCTCGGCGACGACGTCTGGATGGCGCACTGCGTCCACCTCGACGCCGACGCGATCGCGAAGTTCGCGGCCACGGGCACCGGAGTCGCGCACTGCCCGTCCTCGAACGGCCGGCTCGCGGCGGGCATCGCGCCGATCCCGCAGCTGCTGGCTGCGGGAGCCCCGGTCGGCCTCGGCGTGGACGGCGCGGCGTCGAACGAGTCCGGTCAGCTCGGCTCCGAGATCCGCGCCGCGGTGCTGATGAACCGCCTGCGCGCCGGCGCCGACCGGATGAGCGCCCGGCAGGCGCTCTCGGTCGCCACCATCGGCGGGGCCCGGGTGCTCGGCCGGCAGGACGAGATCGGCTCGATCGAGGTCGGCAAGCTCGCCGATCTCGCGCTCTGGCGGATCGACGGGATCGAGCACGCGGGCATCGCGGACCCGATCGCGGCCCTCGCGCTCGGAGCGCAGCCCCCGCTGAGCCTGCTCCTGGTGCAGGGTCGCCCGACGGTGCGGGAGGGACGGCTGGTGAACGCGGACGAGGACGGGATCGCCCGCGAGGTCGCCCGGGCGAGCACGGAGCTGGCGTCGCGCGTCTGAGCTGCGGCAGCCGATCGGCGCTCAGCCCGTCGTCGTTCAACCGGGCGGCGCCTCCGCCTCGACGGACGCGACCGGGGCGGCGTCCGGGTGCAGGAGCCGCCAGATCCGGTCGCGGGAGAGCGGCAGCTCGGTCGGCCGCACGCCGATCGCGTCGCGGACGGCGTTGGCGAGTGCGGGGGCGACCGGGTTGTAGGGCGCCTCGCTCATCGACTTCGCGCCGAACGGCCCGAGCTCGTCGGCGGTGTCCGCGAAGAGCACCTCGGTCTCGGGCACGTCCGCCATCTGCGGGATGTGGTAGTTCCGGAGGATCGCCGTGGTCACGGTGCCCTCGCCGTCGAGGATCACCTCCTCGTACAGCGCCGAGCCGATCGCCTGCGCCACTCCGCCCTCGACCTGCCCGCGGCACTGCGCCGGGTTGATCACGAAGCCGGCGTCGGCCGCCTGGACCGACTGCAGGATCCGCACCTCGCCCGTCGGCTCGTGCACCGCGACGCGGAAGCCCTGGACGTTGAACGCGAGCGAGCGCTGAGCGCCGTCCTCGCTCCCGGTCGCGGTGACCGGTCCGCCGGCCGCACGGACCAGATCGGCGAACGCGACCCGGGTGCCGTCCGGAGCGAGCAGGCCCTCGTCGTCGGGCTCGAAGGTCTCGTCGTGCCCGGTCAGCCGCTTCGCGAGCGCCTGCAGCTCGGCGAGGAGGCGCGTCGCGGCCGAGTGGACGGCCTTGCCCGCGACCACCGTGCCGGCGCTGCCGAACGCTCCGGTGTCGTAGCGGGCCGCGTCCGTGTCGGACTGGCGGATCCGCACCCGGTCGGCCGAGGCGCGGAAGGCGCTCGCGACCAGCTGCGTGTGCACGGTGGTCGTCCCGTTGCCGAACTCGGCCGTGCCGACGCCGATGGTCAGCACTCCCTCGGCGTCGACGGTGACGGTCGCCTCCGAGAAGTGGCCCCGCGGTGGGATGGTGGCGATCATCGCCAGTGCCGTGCCCTGCCCTGTCCGCCACCCCGGTCCGTCGGGGGCGGGGGAGCCGCCGCCGCCGGCCAGTGCTGCCTCGGTGAGGTCGAGGCACTGGTCGAGCCCGTAGGAGGCGAAGCCGATGTCGTCGCCCTCGACGTGCGTGACCACCAGCGGCTCGCCCGGGCGCACCGCGTTGATCCGCCGCAGCTCGAACGGGTCGATCCCGAGCTCGCGGGCGAGATCGTCCATCGCCGACTCGATGCCGAAGATCACCTGCCCGAGGCCGTAGCCGCGGAACGCCCCCGAGGGGAGGTTGTTCGTGTAGACGGCCTGCGCGTCGACGCGCTTGCTGGGCGCGCTGTAGACGGCGACCGACTCCGAGGTGCCGTGGAACATCACGCCGGGTCCGTGGTTGCCGTAGGCGCCGGTGTCCGAGAGCACGTCCACGGCGAGGGCGGTCAGCCGTCCGTCGCGCCGGGCGCCGAGCGTGACGCCGACCCGCATCGGGTGTCGGCAGGGGGCCATCGTGAACTCGTCGCTCCGGGTGAACTCGAACTGCACGGGCCGGCCGGTGGCGAGCACGGCGAGGGCGACGACGTCCTCCGTCAGGATCTCCTGCTTGCCGCCGAAGCCGCCGCCCACCCGTGCCGTGAAGACGCGGACGGTCGACGGATCGCGGTCGAACAGGCGCGCGATCTCGTCGCGCACGAGGAAGGGCACCTGCGTCGAGGTCCGCAGCACCAGCTCTCCGCCCTCGAGCCAGCCGATGGTGCCGTGGGTCTCGAGCGCCGTGTGCGCGACCCGCGAGGTCGAGTACCGGCCCTCGACGACCACGTCGGCCTCCGCGAGTCCGGCGGCCACGTCCCCGTACTCTCCGTGGAGCTCCGCGACGACGTTCGCCTCCGGCCGGGCGATGCGCGAGGCGATCGGATCCTTGTCGGCGTGCAGGAGCGGCGCGCCGGCCGAGCGCGCCTCCTCCGGGTCGAAGACGGCGGGCAGCACCTCGTAGTCGACCTCGACGGCGCGGCAGGCCGCCTCCGCCTCGGCCACCGACTCCGCGACCACCACGGCCACGCGCTGCCCGCGGAACCGGACGACCGTGTCGAGCATGCGGATGTCGTCCGGGTCGTCGAGCCGGGACTCGTGGCGGGCGGTGGAGTAGAGGACGTCCGGGACGTCCTCGGCGGTGAGGACCGCGACGACGCCCCGCATCGCGCGGGCGGCGGTCGTGTCGATCGAGCGGATGCGCGCGTGGGCGTGCGGGCTCTGGACGACCTTCACGTGCAGCAGGCCGGGCACGGCGACGTCGAGGGTGAACGGCTCGCGGCCCTGGACGATCCGCCGGCCGGCGGGCGCGCCGAGCGAGCGGCCGACCCGGGACTCCTCGGCCGACGGGCGACCGGTGCGGCGGACGGGGGTGAGACCTGACGGCGGGGCCGCGTGCCGTCCGCGGACAGGGGCCTCCGTGCGATCCGCTCCGGACGGCTCGGCCGCGTGCGCGCCGTGCCCGGACGCGCAGGCGCCCGTCACGGCCTCGCGGATGGGGCGGTAGCCCGTGCACCGGCAGAGGTTGCCCTTCATCAGCCGCGGCACGTCCTCGGCGCGGACTCCGTCGAGCGCCGTGGCCGTGACCACCATGCCGGCCGTGCAGAAGCCGCACTGGAACGCGCCGGCCTCGACGAACGCCTCCTGCACCGCGCTCGGCTCCTCGGGCGTGCCGAGGCCGGCCGCGGTCGTCACCTCGCGGCCCTCGACGCGGTGGGCGGGGTAGAGGCAGGAGTGGAACGGCGTCCCGTCGACGAGGACGGAGCAGGCGCCGCAGTCGCCGGCGTCGCACCCCTTCTTCACCTCGAAGTGCTCGTGGTCGCGGAGGAGGGTGCGCAGCACCTGGCCGGGGCGGGGGGAGGCGTCGACCGGCTCCCCGTTGACGGTGAACCTCATCGGGCGCCTCCGGCCAGCTCGGTGCGGATCTCCTCGGCGAGCACGCGGACGACGGCGTGGCGCCAGTCGGCGGCTCCGTGCGGGTCGGTGAACCAGGTCGCGACGCCGTCGACGGCCGCGGCGAGCTCGGCCGAGGAGGGAACGGCGGCGAAGCGGAGCAGCTCCGGCCGGACGGTCGCCGCGGTGATCGTGAGCACGAACGCGCCGTCGGTGTCGAGGCGGCCGATGACGACGGCGCCGGAGCGTCCGAGAGGGGAGAGCGCCGTCTTGCGGAACGCGGTGCGCGCCCGGAGGGAGGAGAGCGGGAACTCGATCGAGCGGATGACGTCGTCCTGGGCCAGGGAAGTGGTCATGTTGCCGGTCACGAGCTCGGCGACCGGCACGGCGACGTCCGAGCCGTCGGCCCGCCAGACGAGGGCGGTGGCGTCGAGCGCGGCGGCGAGGCTGATCATCGGTCCTGCGGGCAGGGCGTTGGCGATGTTGCCGCCGACAGTGGCGACGTTCCAGATCTTGAAGGAGCCCAGCAGTGCCGTGCAGCACTGGAAGAAGAGCGGATGGGCGGTGTCGCCCGCGTCGGGCATCGCGGCGAGCTCGCTGAGCGTGCAGGTCGCCGCGATCGAGAGCCCGGCGTCCGTGCGCACGATCGGCTCCCACGCGAATCCCTGCAGGTCGAGGAGCTCGTCGAGGTGGTCGTGGGGGAGGGAGAACACCCAGGAGCCGCCTCCGATGACCGCTGAGCGCGGCCCGCGGCCCGCCAGCTCGGAGCGCTCGCGCACCACCCGGACGCGCTGAATCGTGTTCAGGTCCATGCCGCGCCTCCGTCCCGCGCCCGTCGGGCGTCTCCCCCCAGTGAACCCCACCCGTGTGACGCCCGTGTTTCACACCGAGCCCGTCCCCGCCGGGCTCGGCGCGGTCGCGGTGCTCGTCCCCGAGCCCGTCCCCGCCGGGCTCGGCGCGGTCGCGGTGCTCGTC
>NZ_PSWG01000036.1:0-15887 GCF_002931195.1 Rathayibacter sp. AY1C2
GGCCCGGGTCCTGCGCAGCAGGACCCGGGCCTTCGTCGTGCCCCCCCCCTCTTCCCCCGACGAGCAGTGCTGACGGCCCGCGGGGGTGTCGTGGGCAAGGCGGAGGAGGAGAGCTGTAGCGGAGCTACCGCCGACGACGACAACGCCGCCCACGGCACCCCCGCGGGTCGTCAGCCCTTGGTGGCGCCGGCGAGGAGGCCGCGGACGAAGAACCTCTGGAGGGAGAAGAACACGATGAGCGGCACGATGATCGAGATGAACGCGCCGGCCGTGAGCAGCTCCCACGATTGGCCGTAGGAGCCGGTGAGGTCCTGCAGCGCCTTCGTGATCGGCAGCCCTTGTCCGGAGGTGAAGACCGTCGCGACCAGCAGGTCGTTCCAGACCCAGAGGAACTGGAAGATGCCGAAGGAGGCGATGGCGGGGACCGAGAGCGGGAGCACGATGCGGAAGAAGATCTGGCCGTGTCCGGCGCCGTCCACTCGTGCCGCTTCGATGACCTCGCCGGGGATCTCGGAGATGAAGTTGTGGAGCATGAAGATCGCGAGCGGGAGCGCGAAGATCGTGTGCGCGATCCACACCTTCGCGTAGGAGCCGTCCAACCCGTTCACCCCGAGGCCGGGGAGGATGTAGAGCCCTCCGATGCGCAGGCCGTCCGAGAACAGCTGCAGCAGCGGCACGAGCGCCATCTGGATGGGGACGATCTGGAGCGAGAACACGAGGACGAAGAGCGTGTTGCGGCCCTTGAAGTCGATCCAGGCGAACGCGTAGGCGGCGAGGCTGGCGATCGTGATCGGGATCAGCGCCGCCGGCAGCGTGATGACGAGCGAGTTCACGAACGCCTTGCCCAGGGTCAGGCTGTCGCCCGAGTTGAGCGCGTTCGCGTAGTTGTCGAGGGTGAAGCCGGGGTTGGCGAAGATCGTCCACCAGCCGGTCGTCTTGATGTCGTTCGCGGGGCGGAACGACGAGATGAACAGGCCGAGGGTGGGGACGGTCCAGATGACGGCGATGATCAGCGCGGCGAGGGTGGCGCCGCGCGACGTCGTCGCCTTCTTGACCTTGCCGCTGGCCGCCTCGATCCTGGACTCGCCGCGGGCGAGCGCGCGCTCGGTGCTGCGGTCGACCGGAACCTGGATCGGAGTGGGCGTGACGCTCATCGGATCTCCCTCTGCTTGGCGAGCTGGCGGGCGTTGTAGACGACGATCGGGAGCACGAGCATGAACAGGATGACCGCGAGGGCCGCGCTGTAGCCGCTGCGGGCGCCGAGCTGGAACTGGCGGACCATCTCGAACGCGAGGACCGTGGTGTCGGAGCGGCCGCCGGTCATCGCCGAGACGATGTCGAAGACCTTCAGCGACGCGATCGAGATCGTCGTGAGGACGACCACGATCGAGGAGCGGATGCCGGGGACGGTGACGTTCCAGAAGGACTGCCACGCGCTGGTGCCGTCGAGCGAGGCCGCTTCGAGCTGCTCGGAGGGGACGCCCTTGATGGCGGCGGAGAGCACCGTCATGGCGAATCCGGCCTGGGTCCAGATGAGGACGACGACGAGGAACAGCGTGTTCCACGGCTCGAGTCCCAGCCAGTCGACCGGCGGGGCGCCGAAGGCGGTGAGGATGCCGTTGAGGAGGCCGATCTGCTCGCCCTGGCGCACGTCGTAGAAGAACTTGAAGATGATCGACGCGCCGACGAACGAGATCGCCATCGGCATGAAGACCAGCAGCTTGAAGAACTTCTCGCCGCGGCTCTTGTCGATGAAGACCGCGTAGGCGAGACCGATCGCGGTCGCCGTGATGGGGGCCAGGAGCACCCAGACCACCGTGTTCAGGAAGGCGGTGATGCCGTCGGGGCTGGTGAAGACCCAGACGAAGTTGTCGATGCCGGCGAAACCGGAGCCGTCGTTCTTCATGAACGCGTTGATGGCCGTCGTGATCGTCGGGTAGATCAGGCCGATGAGGATGAAGAAGGCGGCCGGTGCCATGAACGCGATGAGCTGGAGTCCGTAGCCCGCGCCTTTGCGGGACCGGAAGTCGAGCAGGAACAGCGCGCCGCCGATGACGGCGGCCACCACCGCGACCCAGAGGACGGAGTTGTAGAGGCCGAAGACCAGCAGGAGGACGACCGGCAGGACGACCGTGACCGCGAGCCGGAGGACCGTGTAGCCGGTGCCGCGGCGGGGCGCGATCTCGACGAAGAAGAGGATGAGCGCCACCACGGCCGCGAAGGCCAGGAGGATGAGCGGGATCTGCGCGAGCGGCGGGATTCCCGCCAGCCATTGGAAGAACCCCGAGATGGTGATGGGGGACATGGACGCCCTTTCGAGTGCGACTCTGGACTCAGGAGGGGCCCGGCCCCGGGATCCGTGGATCCGGGGGCCGGGCCGTCACGGCTGAGCCGCCACTCGGGAGCGGCGGCTCTGCTCCGCTGCTAGGAGGTGTAGCCGGCCTGGATCTCCTCGAGCGCCTGGTCGGTGCTCGTGCCGTCGATCCAGTCGACCATGCCCTTGAAGAAGCTGTCCGAGCCCACTGCCTTCGGCATGAGGTCGGACGCGTCGAAGCGGAACGTGGTGTCCGGGTTCTGGAGGATCGCGATGGAGTCCTTCAGGACGTCGCTGCCCGCGTTGGCCGGGTCGAGACCGGTGTTCGCGGAGATGACGCCGCCGAGGGAGACGCGGCTGTTGGCCCAGTCGGCGCTGGCCAGGTACTCCTGGACCTTCGCGGTGTCCTCGTCGTTCGAGAACGCGGCGACCATCTCGCCACCACCGGTGACGGCCTGGGCGTCGTCGGCCTTGACCGGCGGGGTGAGGAAGGCCCACACGTCGCCGTCCTCGGCAACGTTGGCGCCGGCCGAGGTCAGGAAGCCCTCGAAGAACGAGGCCTGGTGGGTCAGCGCGCAGGTGCCGTTCGCCATGTTCTGGGCGACGTCGCCGAAGGCGGTGGAGTTGATCGACTTCACGTCGCCGTAGCCGGCGTTGACGAGGGTCGGGTCGAGGAGGATCGATCCGACGGAGTCGAACGCGGACTTGATGGCCGGGTCGGTGAAGGGGGTGTCGCCCGCGACCCAGGAGTCGTAGACGTCGGGGCCGGCCTCGCGGAGGACGGCGTCCTCGATCCAGTCGGTTCCGGGCCAGCCGGAGGCCTCACCGGAGTTGAAGCCCGCGCACCAGGACGGTCCGCCGGTCTTCTCGGCGATCGTCTTGCCGAGCGCCTCCATCTCGTCCCACGTCGTGGGAACGGAGACGCCCCACTCCGTGAACTTGGCCGGCGAGTACCAGATGTAGCCCTTGACGGACGCCATCAGCGGCGCGCCGTACTGGGTGCCGTCGACCTGGCCGTACTTCTGCCAGTCCTCGGACCAGTTCTGCTTGACATTGGCGAGGGCGCCCTCGGGGAGCTCCTGCACCTTGCCGGAGGCGACGGTGTCGGCGAGCAGACCCGGCTGCGGGAAGATCGCGAGGTCGGGGGTGTCGCCACCCTGGACCTTGATGCCGATCTGCTTCTCGAACTCCTTGTCGCCCGTGTACTTGATCTCGATGCCGCTCTCCTTCTCCCAGTCCGCCCAGGACTGCTCGAGAAGGGTGGCCTCGTCGCCGTTGATGGTGCCGTAGACGTTGACGACGCCGTCGGCGGTGCCGACCGTGCCGGCCGAGCTGCCGCCGGCGTTCGGGTCGTTGGGGTCACTGCTGCTGGAGCAGCCCGCGAGTGCGATGCCGGCCGCTGCCAGAACGGCAACCGGGACGGTGATACGGCGGTGCAGGGATGACCGCATTCTTCCTCCTCATTGAGTGGTGGAACCAGCCGAGCAGGCCGCTCCTCGCCGATCGGGATCGGGAGGCTGTGGCGGCTCGAAGCGTGTGCCGCGACGACTCGGATGCTGGTGATGGCGATGCCAGGAGGAACTCCGAGCGGATCACCGGATTCGTGTGGATGGGCTCCCACGGAGGGAAACCTTTCCACAAGAACGATGAAAGCACAACGCCGGTGATAGAGCGCTCTCTGAGATAACGATTCAGCGTCAGAACGGCGATCGCTGCGGCCGGGCCGGGCGGAGATCGATCTCGGCGCGACGCCCGGCCGCCGGGCGGGGTATAACTTCCTGGAACCGTTTCCAGCATCGAGGCCGGACGGTCGGGAGGAACGCCGTGCCAGGCATCGAAGAGGTGGCCGAGCTCGCAGGAGTGTCGAAGGCGACGGTCTCGCGCGCGCTCAGCGGCCGGGGCTACGTCTCCGCGGGGACGAAGCAGCGCGTCGAGCGCGCCGCGACGAGCCTGGGCTACGTCGTCTCCGCCAACGCCTCCAGCCTCGTCACCGGCCGCAGCAACAACATCGCCGTGATCATCCCGATCATCAACCAGTGGTTCTTCGCCGGGATCATCGAGGGCATCGAGCGCGCCCTGCTCGCCGCCGGCTACGACCTGCTCCTCTACAACATCGACAAGCACCTCGACGCCCGCCGGAGCGTGTTCGAGTACTACCTCGTCCGCAAGCGCGTCGACGCGATCGTCGCCGTCACGCTCGAGATCTCGCCGCACGAGACGGAGGCGCTCCTCGCCCTGGGCAAGCCCATCGTCGGCATCGGCGGCGAGCTCCCCGGCATCCCCACCTTCAGCATCGACGACGTCGCCGCCTCCCGCCTCGCCACGGAGCACCTGCTCTCCCTCGGCCACGAGCGGGTCGTCCACATCGGCGGGCTCGCGGAGGAGGAGATGGACTTTCACGTCCACACGCAGCGCCGCGACGGCTTCCGCCAGGCGCTCGCGGCCGCCGGCCTCGAGCCGGGCGCGCAGGACATCGTGCCCACCACCTTCGACATCCCCGGCGGGCACAGCGCCGGACGGCAGGTCCTCGGCGACCCGCGGACCCGGCCGACGGCGATCTTCGCCGCCTCCGACGAGATCGCGATCGGGATCATCCTCGCGGCGCGCGAGCTCGGCCTCTCGGTGCCCGAGGACGTCTCCGTCATCGGGATCGACGACCACCCCCTCGCCGAGCTCTTCGGTCTCAGCTCGATCCGCCAGGACCCGCGCCAGCAGGGCGAGCTCGCAGTCGCGCTGGTGCTGGACGCGCTGGCCGCCCTCGGTCGCGGCGAGCCCCCTCCCCCGGCCCGCCACACGCTGATCCCCGCCTCGCTGGTGATCCGCACCAGCACCTCGGCGCCGCGGGGGGCGAGAATCGGAGCATGAGCGACTCCGACACCCCCACCGTCCGCGACGTCCCCGAGCGGTCCCGCTTCGTGATCGAGGTCGGCGGCACCCCGGCCGGCTTCGCCGCGTACACCCGTCAGGGCGACGAGGTGACGCTCACCCACACCGTCGTCGACGACGCGTGGGAGGGCCACGGCCTCGGGAGCATCCTCGCGCGGGCCGCGGTCACCGCGATCACGGAGGCGGGCGGCACGGTCGTCCCGCGCTGCCCCTTCGTCGCGGCCTGGCTGCGCAAGCACCCCGACGTCGACGCCCGGGTCCGCTGGCCCGAGGACTGACTCACTCCGGGGGCGTCCTGCTCCCGATCTCCTGGAGCGCCCAGGTGTTGCCGTCCGGATCGGCGAAGTACGCGTACTGCACGCCGCCCAGGTCCTGGACCTCGCTGATCTCGAGCGAGCGGCCGACGAGCTCCGCGCGAGCGGCGGCGATGTCGTCGACGACGAGGTGGAGGGAGCGGACGACGCCCTCCTCCGGACCGGGGCCCATCCCGCTGCCGACCACGATCGAGCAGGCCGAGCCGGGCGGGGTGAGCTGGACCACGCGCATCGCGGCGGAGGGCCGCACGTCGTGGTCGAGGTGGAAGCCCATCACCTCCGTGTAGAAGGCGACCGCGCGGTCGACGTCGCCGACGGGGAGGGGGACGAGCTCGAGTCGCATCTGCACGCGACCAGTGTGCCGCGCGGCGGAACCGCGCGGGAGGGGTCAGTCCCGCGGGCCGACGACGAGGCGCTCGTGCATGATCTCGACGGCGCGCTCGAGGACGCGGCGGTCCTCGAGGGTGAGATCGGCGAAGATCGGCGTCAGCGCGTCGCCGAGGTCGGTCCGCCAGGCGTTCAGCGCGTCCGCGCCGGCGGGAGCCAGGCGGATCTGCCAGGCGCGCGCGTCGAGGGGATCGGCGATCCGGTCGAGCCAGCCGGTCTCGACGAGGTTCTTCACGATCTTGGTCATCGTGGGCTGAGAGACGCGGCTCTGGGAGGCGAGCTCCCCCAGGCGCATCGGGCCCATCGAGAGGAGCACCGAGAGCGTGCGCCAGACGGCCTGCGACTCCTGGTTGCCGGTCGCCTGGGCGGCGAGGCGGGTGATCCGGTGCGTCACCGAGACGAAGTCGCTCAGGAGCTCGCTGAGCGAGACCTCGCTGGGCGGGACGTCGCGGGCGGGGAGCCCGGCGAGCAGATCGTGAGCAGTCACGCTCCGATCCTAGGGGCGCGCGCCGCCAACGGCCGGGAACGACGAAGGGCGCCGCCTCCGAGGAGACGACGCCCTGCGTCTGCAGGCGTGCCTGCGTCACCCTGACGAGCGACCGGCCGGAGCCGGCACCCGCGACGGGTGAGGGGGATTACTTGACGGTGACGGTCGCGCCGGCGCCCTCGAGCTGAGCCTTGGCCTTCTCGGCGGTCTCCTTGTTGACGGCCTCGAGGACCGCCTTGGGGGCACCGTCGACGAGCGCCTTCGCCTCACCGAGGCCGAGGCTGGTGAGGGCGCGCACCTCCTTGATGACCTGGATCTTCTTCTCGCCGGCGGCCTCGAGCACGACGTCGAACTCGGTCTGCTCCTCGACCTCTTCGGCGGGGGCGGCCGGGCCGGCCACACCGGCGGCGGCGACGGGCGCCGCAGCGGTGACCTCGAAGACCTCTTCGAACTTCTTGACGAACTCCGAGAGCTCGATGAGCGTGAGCTCCTTGAAGGCCTCGATGAGCTCGTCCTGCGTGAGCTTTGCCATGATTTTTCTCCTTGTTTTTCTTTGTCTACGAACCGCGCGCGCACTGCTTCCCGGAAGGGGAAGACGTCAGCTCGCGGACTCCTGCTTCTCGCGCAGCGCCTCGACCGTGCGAACGGCCTTCGAGAGCGGAGCGTTGAACAGATATGCGGCGCCGAACAGCGAGGCCTTGAAGGCGCCGGCGAGCTTGCCGAGCAGAACTTCGCGGGACTCGAGGTCGGCGAGCTTGCCCACCTCTTCTGCGGTCAGCGGGTTACCGTCGAAGTAACCGCCCTTGACCACGAGGAGAGGGTTTGCCTTGGCGAAGGCACGCAGCGACTTCGCGACAGCGACAGGGTCGCCGTGCACGAACGCGATGGCCGAGGGGCCAGCGAGCTCGTCGTCGAAGGACGAGATACCGGCGTTGTTCGCCGCGATCTTGGTCAGCGTGTTCTTCACCACGGCGTAGGTTGCGTGCTCACTGATGTCCTTGCGCAGCGTCTTGAGCTGAGCAACAGTGAGACCGCGGTACTCGGTCAGCAGAACGGCCGTCGAGCTCTGGAACTTCTCCGTGAGTTCGGCAACCGAGGCTTCCTTGTTCGCCATGGCTACTCCTGTGAATTCTCGTGCCGGTAGCCCGAAGGCAGGCAAAGAAAAAAGCTCCGGCACAGGGGCGCGGAGCTTCGGGATCGCGGTGAGGCGGAACTGAACTCGTGCACCTGCGCGGGCAATTCGCTTCGCGAATCCTTCGTCCGGTGGCGATCCGCGGGGCCGGGGCCCTGCTCGTGCGCACACCGGAAACCGGCGGTCTTTGGCTTCGGGAAGCGTACGTCATCGCGGCGCGCGGGCGCAAGTCGAGGAGGAGGGTCCTCGCGCGGGATGCTGGAGGCATGACCGGCCCGACCCCCGACTCCGCCCGCGACGTCGACTCCGCGATCGCCTCGGTGGAGGGCGAGCTCAGCACCCTCTTCAACCGTGTGCGGGCGGCGATGCGCTCCTACGCCGAGCGTCTCCACCCGGAGCTGACGCCACTGGGCTACAAGACGATCTCGGCGCTCGAGCGCCGCGGACCCGTGCACTCGGGCGTGCTGGCCGAGCTCCTCGAGATGGACAAGTCGGCGCTCAGCCGCCAGATCACGGCGCTCGACCGCCTCGGCTTCCTCGAGCGCACCCCCGACCCGCAGGACGGCCGCGCCACGATCCTCTCGGTGACTCCGGCGACCGCCGCGCGGCTGCGCGAGATCCGCAGCTCGAACCAGGCGCTGATGCACGAGGAGCTGCGCAGCTGGGCGCTCGCCGACGTCGAGCTCTTCGCCTCTCTCCTGCACAGGATCAACGACCTTGACATCTGACGCTTAGCAGCCCGTCCGTTCGGGGACAATCGCCGGACGCCGCCCGCTCGACTGCGTAGTTTCGGAGGCGATGGACCAGCACTCCTCCTCTCTCCTCCCCCACGACGTCGACGGCGCGCTCGGCTTCGCGCGCGGTCTGAGCGCCGACGCGCCCCGGCCCGGCACCGGTCGCACCGCCGAGCTGCACGGTCTCCTCGAGCGCCTGGCTCGGCACGACCTCGGCGTCGCGCGCGCGGTGGAGCCGCACCTCGACGCTCTCGCGATCCTCGGCGAGGCGGAGCTCGACCCGTCCGGACTCGGAGTCGCCGCCGACGCCGCCTGGGGGGTCTTCGCGGCCGAGGGCGGCGGGGATCCTCTGGTCGCGCGCGAGAGCGACGGCGACTGGCTGCTCGACGGAGTGAAGCCCTGGTGCTCGCTGGCCGACCGCCTCGACGCCGCCCTCGTCACCGCCCACGTCGGCGACGCCTCCGGCGAGCGCCGCCTCTTCGCCGTGGCGCTGCGCGACGGGTCGGCTACGCCGGAGCAGGACGCCTGGCACGCGCGGGGCCTGACGGAGGTGCCCAGCGGACCGGTCCGCTTCTCCGGCACCCGCGCCGTCCCCGTGGGGGACGCCGGCTGGTACCTCTCGCGGCCCGGCTTCGCCTGGGGCGGCATCGGCGTCGCCGCCTGCTGGCACGGCGGAGCCCTCGGAGTCGCGGCTGCCGTCGCGGCAGCGGCAGCCCGACGCGAGGACCCGCACCTCCTGGCCCACCTCGGAGCGATCGACACGGCGCTCTCCGCGTCGCGCCGGGCGCTGGACGAGGCCGCCGCGGCGGTCGACGCGGGCGAGGCCGACGGCCCCCGCGGCTCACTGCTCGCCAAGCGCGTGCGGGCGAGCGTCGCCGGAGCGGTCGAGGAGATCCTGCTCCGCGCCGGCCGCGCGCTCGGCCCGGCTCCGCTCGCCCTCGACGCCGAGCACGCCAAGCGCGTCGCCGACCTCGCGCTCTACGTCCGCCAGCACCACGCCGAGCGCGACGACGCCGCTCTCGGCCGCGCCGTGCTCGCCTCGGGCGAGGCGGCCTCCTGGTGAGCCGGCCCTTCGACGGGCGCCTCGAGGGCACTCCTCTCGAGCGCTGGACCGCGGACGGCCGCCGCGACCGCCTCCCGGAGCTGACCCTGCCCGACGGGATCCGGCGCGTCCTGGTGGTCGTGGCGCACGCCGACGACGAGACCCTCGGCTGCGGCGGCACCATCGCGCTCGCGCGTCGGCGCGGGATCGCGGTCGACGTCGTCGTCGTGACCGACGGAGCCGCGGCCCATGGGGAGCGGGACGCGGACCTCGCTGCCGAGCGCCGGCGGGAGGCCTCGGACGCACTGGCGGAGCTCGGCCCCGGCATCGGGCTCGCCTTCCTCGACGTGCCGGACTCGGCGACCCCGGAGCACCACGAGCGCATCGCACGCGAGGTGCGCGAGCGGGCGGCCGGCGCCCCCGGGACCGTCCTGCTCCTCTCCACCTGGACCGGGGACGGGCACCGGGACCACCGCGTGGTCGGCGAGATCTGCGCGGAGGTCGCGCGCGAGCTCGGGCAGCCGCTGCTCGCCGCGCCGATCTGGCTGTGGCACTGGGCGGTCCCGGAGGACCCCGAGGTGCCGTGGGGCGACCTCGTGCGCCTGCCGCTCGACGACGAGCTGCTCGAGCGCACCCGCCGTGCCCGCTCCCGCTATCCCAGCCAGACCCGCCCCGGGCCCGACGGGACCGGTCCGGTGCTCCATCCGCTCTTCCTGCGCACCTTCACCGGGGACGACCGGCTGGTGAGGATCGCATGAGCTACTTCGACGAGCTGTACGCCCGCCACGAGGACCCGTGGGGGTACACGAGCCGCTGGTACGAGCAGCGCAAGCGCGCCCTGACCCTCGCGAGCCTGCCGGAGCAGCGCTACGGCTCCGTGCTGGAGATCGGCGCCTCGATCGGCGTGCTGGCCGAGGCGCTGGCCGACCGGGCCGACCGCCTGCTGGCGATCGACGTGTCGAGCGCCGCCGTCGAGCGCGCCGCCCGCCGCCTCGCTCCGCTCGAGCACGTGCGGGTCGAGCACCACGACATCACCCGCGGCGTGCCGGAGGGTCCGTTCGACCTGGTCGTGCTCTCGGAGGTCGGCTACTACCTCGGCGACGCCCTCCCCGGCGTGCTGCGCACCATCCGCGACGCCCTCGCCCCCGCGGGGGAGCTCGTCACCGTGCACTGGCGGCATCCGATCGAGGGGCTCGCTCTGGACGGCGACGCCGTGCAGTCCGCCGTGGCGGAGCTGGGCCTGCACCGCCTCGCCCGCCACGAGGAGGAGGACGTCCTGCTCGAGGTCCACGCCCGCGACTCCCGCTCGGTCGCCCGCCGGACGGGGCTGGTGTGAGCCGGCTCGCGCAGGTGCTGGTCGTCGTCCCGGCCCTCGACGAGGAGGAGCGGATCGGCGGCCTGATCGCCTCCGTCCGGGCGAGCGCGACCCACCTCGCCCATCGGGCGCCCGGAATCGGGATGCGCCTCGTGGTCGCCGCGGACGGCTGCTCCGACGCGACCGTCGAGAGGGCCCGTGCCGCCGGCGCCGAGGTGCTGGAGCTCGCCCGCTGCGGAGTCGGCGCCGCCCGCTCCGCCGGGATCGCGCACGCCCTCTCCTCCGTCGCTGCTCCGCTCGAGCAGGTGTGGATCGCCAACACCGACGCCGACACCGTGGTCCCCCGCGACTGGCTGGCCGCCCACGTCGAGCACTCCCGACGGCACGACGCGCTGCTCGGCACGGTCCGGCCCGACCCGGCCGACCTCTCCCCCGGTGCCTACTCGCGCTGGCGAGACGTCCGCGCGCGGGAGGAGTCGATCGGCAGCATCCACGGCGCGAACCTCGGCGTCCGCGCGAGCGCATACCTCGCGGCGGGCGGCTTCGGCCGGGAGCCGCTGCACGAGGACGTCCTGCTCGTCGAGCGGCTGCGCGCGAGCGGCGCCCGGGTCGGAGCGACGGACCGCGGCGAGGTGGTCACCTCCGGCCGCCGCGACAACCGGGTCGAGGGCGGCTACGGCCACTACCTCCACGCTCGCTTCCCGTCCGAGACGTCTCCGGCCTGCGGCTGAATCGGGTACACGCGCACGCGGAACACGATGCGAGGGGTCCCTGTCAATGGTCGGGCCGTGGTTTGTCACGGATTGCGCAGGAGAGTCAAATGGGTGTCGAGCACGACCCGGTGCTCTCCGATGGAAGGGTCACCGCATGAATCCCCGCCTCGTCCTGCTGGCACTGGTCGCCTTCACCGCCTACGTGTTCGGCTCCCGCGCCGGCCGTGGCCGCTACGAAGAGTTGCGCCACCTCGCACTCGGCGTGTGGAACGACCCGGCCACGAAGAAGACCCGCAAGAAGCTCAAGAAGACCTCCAAGCGCGAGGCCAAGCAGCTCACCGCCATCGCGAGCAAGGCCCGCGACAAGGTGCAGCGCCGCCTCCGCTGACCCCCGCTTCCACGACTCACCGGACACCGGCCCGCCGGTGTCTCCGCTCGCATCGGAACGGCCGATCGAGCACGAACTGAAGGAGAAACATCATGGGCATCATCAGCTGGATCATCCTCGGCCTCATCGCCGGGGCGCTCGCCAAGCTCATCCTCCCGGGCAAGCAGGGCGGCGGATGGATCATCACGATCGTCCTCGGCATCGTGGGCGCGCTGCTCGGCGGCTTCCTCAGCACGCTGTTCGGCATCCAGGACGCCGTCAACGGCATCAACATCGTGAGCATCATCGTCTCCGTCGTCGGTGCGATCGTCGTCCTCCTCATCTACGGCGCGATCGTCGGCCGCAAGTCCCGCGCGTAAGTCGCGCTCCCCGAAGGCCCCCGGCATCCGTGCCGGGGGCCTTCGGCGTTCCCGGAGCGGGCGCACCTCTGCTCAGGGGATCCGACTCCTCCTCCGCGGGGAAGCTGGATGTCCGCCGAGCGCGCAAGGGGTTGATGCTGAGAGCCGCAGGCGATGGACTGGAGGCACGACGGCGCGGCTCCACTGCGCCCTCGCCCCGACGAAAGGACGTACTCGCTCATGAGCGACGACACCGCAACGGTCCCCACGATCACCCTGAACAACGGCGTGAAGATCCCGCAGCTGGGCTTCGGCGTGTTCCAGATCGACCCGGCCGAGACCAAGGACGCCACCCTGGCGGCCCTCGAGGTCGGCTACCGCCACATCGACACCGCCGAGATGTACGGCAACGAGGCGGGCGTCGGCGAGGCCGTCCGCGCCTCCGGCCTCGACCGCTCCGAGGTCTTCGTGACCAGCAAGCTCAACAACGGCTTCCACGCCCGCGAGGACGCTCTCGCCGCGATCGACGTCACCCTCGGCGAGCTGAAGTTCGACTACGTCGACCTCTTCCTCATCCACTGGCCGCTCCCGAACGTGGGCGACTACCTGGAGACCTGGAAGGCGATGGAGGAGATCTACCGCAGCGGCAAGGCGAAGGCGATCGGCGTCTCCAACTTCCAGACCAACCACCTCAACCGGCTCCGCGCCGAGGCGACCATCGTCCCGGCCGTGAACCAGATCGAGGTGCACCCCTACCTCGTGCAGCAGGAGCTCCGCGCCTACGGCACCGAGCACGGCATCGCGACCGAGGCCTGGTCGCCGATCGCGCAGGGCCTCGTCCTCGACGACGACACCATCACCCGCATCGCGCGCAACGTCGACCGCAGCCCGGCGCAGGTCGTGCTCCGCTGGCACATCCAGCGCGGCGACATCGTCTTCCCGAAGTCGGTCACCCGCAAGCGCGTGGAGGAGAACTTCGCCCTCTTCGACTTCGAGCTCGACGACGAGGCGATGACCGACATCACGGCGCTCGACCGCGGCCACCGCACCGGCCCCGACCCCGACACCTTCAACTACATCCCGAGCTGATCCTCGGCTCCACGGAGCGCGCCCGGCCTGCAGTCGTCCTGCGGACCGGGCGCGCTCGTGCGTGGGGCGGTGGGCCGAGCCGCGCACGAACGGGGCGGGTCTCGATACGCCGCTGCGCGGCTACTCGACCAGCACGGTCACGGGCCGACCGCACCCCTGCTGATCGAGGAGCGGGCGCAGCCCGCGTATCGGGATCCACCCCACCGACGAACAGCGCGGATCCCGATGCGCCGGGCCCGCGGGTCAGCCCTGCTGCGAGTCGCGCCAGGAGTGCTCGGGGGCGTAGCCGAGGACCTCGCGGGCGTGGTCGATCGAGAGCAGGGTCCCGGTGGTCCCGAGGTCGCCGCGCAGCTCGACGCCGGGGAACACCTCGGCCACCAGCTCGGCGTTGGGGCGCGTCATCACGGTGTCGGCCGCGGCGATGATGAAGCGGTCGAACCCGGTCGTCTCGGCGAGCAGCGCCTTCTCGACCGCCTGCGCTCCGTCGCGTCCGTCGATGTAGCCCCAGAGGTTCCACTTGCGCAGCAGCGCGTCGGAGTCGAACGACGGGAACTCGGCGTAGTCGGCCTCGTCCATGACGTTCGAGAAGCGCAGGCCCGTGATCTTCAGGTCCGGGTGCCAGCGGCACAGCTCGATCGCCATCTGCTCCTCGAGGTGCTTGGTGAGCGAGTAGACCGACTCCGGGCGCGCCGGGTACTGCTCGTCGACCGGGATGTAGGGCGGCGGGACGTCGAAGGGCAGGCCCAGCACGGTCTCGCTGGAGGCGTAGACGACGTTGCGGATGCCGGCACGGATCGCTCCGTGGAACGCGTTGAACGTCGCGATCATGTTGTTGTGGAACGTGGCGACGTCGGGCACGAGGCCCGGCGCGGGGATCGCGGCGAGGTGCACGAGCGCGTCGATGCCCTCGTACTGGTCGTTCACCGACTGCAGCGCGTCCACGACCTGGCCGTAGTCGGCGATGTCGATGCGGACGAAGCCCGCGCCGCGGTCCCCCGCACGGTCCAGGTTG
The DNA here is from genome assembly GCF_002931195.1 of Rathayibacter sp. AY1C2. Classification (NCBI taxonomy): domain Bacteria; kingdom Bacillati; phylum Actinomycetota; class Actinomycetes; order Micrococcales; family Microbacteriaceae; genus Rathayibacter; species Rathayibacter sp. AY1C2. Next base: position 14,152 of record NZ_PSWG01000036.1, read on the forward strand.
AAGACCTCGTGCCCGGAGGCGCGGAGGCGGGTGACGACGTGGCGGCCGAGCTTGCCGGATCCACCGGTGACTGCGATTCTCATGCTCGAACGCTAACGGTCCTGAGCGACGAGGGACGAGGGTTGCGGATCAGCTCCGGGCATGGAGCGAGATCGCGCCGCCGACCTCGGGCGTCGTCTCGTCGGCGACGAGCTCCGTCCAGCGGCGGAGCACGGCGGCGCCGGCCGCGTCGTTCACGGCTCCGTCGACGACGAGGACCGGGTAGGGCTTCTCGGGCACGCCCTCTGCGGGCCGCACGTCGACGTGGGCGACGTCGTAGGCGTGCTCGAACAGCCAGTCGGCCATCGCGTAGTCGCTCCGGGAGTCGCCGACCGTGCGCCAGCGCTGCGGGATCGCGCCCGTCGCTCCGAGCAGCTCCACGGCGCGCTGGGCGCCGAGGTCCTTGCCGAGCCGGTTCGACTCGATGTCGGTCGAGATGACGGTCGGGTCGATGCGGAAGTCGACCGTCCCCTCCTCGTTCGGATACCGGATGCCGCGTCGCTCGACCCCGAGGCCCGCGGCGGTCATGATCTGCAGGGCGTCGGCATCGAAGACGAGCTGGCGCTCGAGGTAGTCCTCGCTCGGCAGGTCGACCAGCTGCTCGGCGGACACCATCGCGCGCTTGGTCTCGTCGAAGAAGACCAGGTCGTCGTAGTCGGAGCGGATCATCCGCTCGAGGTCGCGGGCCACCGGCTCGGGGATCGCGAGCGACTCGTCGACGATCGGCTCCGAGGTGCCGCGGTAGTCGACGGTGAACCAGACGGCGCCCTTCTCGCAGACGCAGACGATGCGGGCCTCGGCCGAGACGCCTCGCTCGAGGAGCGCGGGCAGGACCCGCTCGCGCAGGAACGCGTCGGAGCGGCCCGTGTTGAACACGATCGGGATGCCGGCGTTGGCCAGGGTGACGAGGTCGTCGGCGATCTCGGGGATCGAGATCGTGCGCGTGACGGGGCTCGCGATGGGCCCGTCGACGTCGAGGAGCAGGCCGAGCGGAGGGGGTGTGGAGGTCATCGTGTCCCATTCTGCCGTGCCGGGGCCGCTCGACGCCTCCGTGACCGCCTCCGCGCGGGCGGAGCGGTTCAGGAGGCGGGGACGACGAGGGTGCGCTGGGCGGTGGTGCCGTCGGGGGCGAGGACGGCGAGGGTGATCAGGGTCTCGGAGTCGCGGCAGTCGGCGGTGACGGCGGCGGAGCCGGACGCCGCGAGGTCGACGGGCTCGCCCGCGCTCGCGTCGGTGGTGCCGACGGCCAGGCGGGCGGTGGCGCCTCCGCTCGTCTCCCACGACAGGGCGAGCGGGACGGAGGCGGTGCGGTCGCCCTCGCAGTCGACGGAGGCGGGGGTGGAGGCGAAGGAGACGATCGCCGGAGGAGCATCGGATCCGGTGCCCGGCTCGGTGTCTGACGGTGCGGCGGAGGCCGTCGATGCGGGGGCGGCGGCGCCGTCGGTCGCCTCCGCGGAGCCGGGAGCGGCGGACGTCGCCGGAGCGCTCCCGGACGGCGCCGAGGACGGGCCCGCGGACGCCGTGGCTGCGCCGGGCGCTCCCCCGCCGGCGGGCCGGACGAGCAGCACGATCGCGAGGACGACGCCGACGATTCCGAGGGCGGCGAGGACGATCCCGGTGGTGCGGGCTGAGCGGGACGGCATCGGTCCTCCTGGGACGGGACGGGACGGGCGGAAGAGACGGGGCGGGGCAGGGGG
>NZ_PSWG01000037.1:0-15067 GCF_002931195.1 Rathayibacter sp. AY1C2
AGCCCGCGCTCGCCGGCGGTTCGTCCCTCCACAGGCGGGGTACCGGCTCCGTTGTCCCGATCCTGGTCACGGGCCCCGGCCCGATGTCGGTGGTCGCTGATTCAATACACGTATGAGAAGTTCGGGTGACGCGGCGCAGGCGGTCGAGGCGGTGCGCGCGGGCGAGACGGCGCAGACGCTCGACGCGGTGCGCGCGCTCGCCGGTCTCGCGGCGGGGCTCGCCCGCTCCTCGGCACCGGTGCTGCTCGCGGGGGCCGTCGCCCTGCACACGGCGTACCGGGCGGCGCTGCTCGTGCCGGAGTCGTTCGCGCGGGGGAGTCGTCTCTCCCGGAGCGAGGCGGGAGACCTCGTGGAGCGCTCGATCCGAGCCGAGTTCGCGACGGCGCTCGGGATGTCGGAGCGCGTGGCGTCTCGGCGTCTCGAGCACGCTCGGCTCCTCATCGAGGACCTCCCGGCGACCCGCACCCTCCTGGCCGAGGCCCGGATCCTCTGGGAGGCCGGCGAGGTCGTCTGCGCCGCCGCCGCGACCCTCCCCGCTCCGTCGCGCGCGTCCTTCGACGAGCGGGCGGCCGCCGCGGCGCTCTCGCAGACGCCCACCCAGCTCCGCCGGACCGTGGCGCGGCTGCGCGACGAGCTGCACGAGCAGCCGTTCACCGAGCGCCACGCCCGCGCCCGCGAGGACCGCAGCGTGTGGCTCGGCGCCGAGGCCGACGGCATGGCCACGCTCTGCGCCCTGCTGCCGGCCCCGGTCGCGGTCGGCGCCTACAACCGTCTCGACCGGATCGCCCGCTCGCTCCGCGACGGGGCGGACGCGGCGAGGATCGGGCTCGGTGCAGGTGCAGGTGCAGGTGCAGGTGCAAGTGCGAGTGCGACTGCGACTGCACAGAGCGGTGCTGGTGCCCGTGGCGATGCTCCGGTGGCAGTCGGCGCGCGGACGGACGCTGGTGCTGGTGCTGGTGCTGGTGCTGGTGCTGGTGCTGGTGCTGGTGCCGGTGCCGGTGCCGTGCTCGGCGCGGAGACGGGTGGCAGCGCCGGTGGAGACGCTGACATCTCCCTCGGCGACGGCCGGACGCTCGCGCAGCTGCGGGCCGACGCACTCGTCGATCTGCTCATCGACGGCGACATCTCCGCAGACGGATCCTCAGGAGAAGGATCGAGCACAGTCCCCGCCTCGGTCTCCGGAATCCCCGCCTCGGTCTCCCGAAGCCCCGCCTCCGTCTCCGGAGTCCGCGCCGACGTGCGCCTCACCCTCGCCGCCAGCACCGCGGTCGGCCTCGACGACGCGCCGGCCGAACTCGACGGCTACGGTCTCGTCCCCGCCGACGTCGCCCGGGAGCTCGTGCGCACGGCGGCCACCTTCACGCGGGTGCTGACCGATCCGGACACGGGAGTGGTGACGTCGGTCGGCAGGACCCTCCGCGTCCCGCCCCCTCGGATGCGCCTCCAGCTGCAGCTGCGCGACCGGACCTGCCGGTTCCCCGGCTGCACCCGCTCGTCCTCGACGGCCGAGGCCGACCACACCCTCGAGTGGCGGAACGGAGGCGAGACCGCCCTCGGCAACCTGGCCTCGCTCTGCGTCGCGCACCACCACGTCCGCCACGGCGACCGCTGGACCTACGCCCTCCATCCGGACGGCACCGTCGTCTGGACGACCCCCACCGGCCGTCGGATCACCGACCGACCGCGGGCGCTGCCCGGGGCTCCGCTGCCGCCCACGCGACGACCGACGCCGCAGTCGGCGCAAGAACCGGAGCCGGAGCCGCAGCCGGAGCAGCAGCCGCACCCGCTGTCACCACGATCCTCGTCATCGCAGCTGAGGTCATCGCGACCGTCGTCACCTCGACCGTCGCCATCGCTGCTGTCGCCGACGCGGCCGCGGTTCGTGGACGCGTCTCCGCCGTTCTGATCCGCAGCCCGACCTGCCGGGCGATCCGACACTCCGTCGGCCGCGAGGCGGTGCATCGCCGTGCCTGGACACGCCCAGGCGCCCTCGCGCTCTCGCACCTCCGGCGCCGCGAGGTCCGTCGGCACGTTCGCGCTTCGTCGAGCCTCGAGTTCCGAGCCCCGAGCCCCGAGCCCCGAGCTCCGAGCCCCGTGTCCCGGAGCTCCGAGCCTCGAGCCCCGTGTCCCGTGGTGCTTCGGCGCTTCGGGGCGTCGGCCAGCGCGTCCCGGTCCGCCCGCGTCCCGGTCCGCCCCTCCGTCCCGGTCCGCTCCGTCCCGGTCCGCTCCCGTCCCGCTCCGGCTGGCGGACGCCCCCGCCACGCAGGAGAGCCGTCGAACTCGGAAGATCACGACCGGACGAGCTCCACGTGGTTCACGCTCTCCGCCGCCCGCCGCGTCCGTCGGTCCTCTCCTGCCCTGCCCTGTCCTCTCCTGCCCCGTCCGGTCAGGAGCGTCCCGCCGCGGCGACCGCTCCACGCCACCCGTGCCCTGTCCTCTCCTGCCCTGCCCTGTCCTCTCCTGCCCCGTCCGGTCAGGAGCGCCCCGCCGCGGCGACCGCTCCACGCCGCCCGTGCCGCCACCCGTGCCGCCACCCGTGCCGCCGCCCGACCTCACCGGATGCCGCTGCGCGCGAACCCCTGCACGAAGTAGCGCTGGAAGCACAGGAACAGCAGCACCATCGGCAGCACCGACACCAGCGCCAGCGCCATGCTCGCGCTGTAGTCCGGCGTCGACTGGCCCTTGAGGTAGAGCAGGCCGATCGGCAGCGTGAACAGCTCGTTGTCCTTCAGAGCGATCAGCGGCCAGGCGAAGTCGTTCCAGCTGCCGAGCAGAGTCAGCAGGATCAGGACGGCGATCAGCGGCTTCGAGAGCGGCAGCACGATCTGCAGGAACACCCGCAGGTGGCCGGCCCCGTCGATCCGCGCCGCCTCGATCAGCTCCTCCGGGATGGAGAGGAAGAACTGCCGGGCGAGGAAGATCCCGAAGGCCGCCGCTGCTCCGGGCAGGATCACCGACCAGTAGGTGCCGTAGATCTGCAGTCCGGTCACGAGCTTGAACTGCGCGACCATGATCGCCTGCACCGGGATCATCATCGTGGCCAGTGCGAGCAGGAACAGCAGGTTCCGCCCCGGGAAGCGCAGCCGCGCGAAGCCCCAGCCGGCCAGCAGGTTCACCACGACGGTGAACACCGTGACGAACACCCCGATCACGACCGAGTTGACGAACCACTCGCCCACGGGGAAGCGCGCGAACACCGTCGCGAAGTTCTCGAACGAGATCTCGCTCGGCCAGAAGCGGGGCGGGCCGGGCGCGAACACCTCGCCGCGCGGCGAGAAGGCGATGACGAGCATCCAGTACAGCGGGAAGAACACGACCGCCGAGGCGACGATCGCGACGACGAGGCGGACGACGAGTCCGGAGCGGGAGCCGTCGCGGCGGGAGGGACGCCGGCGCGGGGTCTCGCGGGCGGTGGCCGCGGCGACCGCGGCGGGCGTGGTGACGGTGGAGGACGACATGAGGGCTCCTAGTCGACGAGGTCACGCGTGCGGCTCGTGTGCCACTGCAGGTAGGTGAAGGCGAGGGAGACCATCAGGATGACGACGCCGAGCGCGGCGCCGTAGCCCTGCTCTCGGACCTGGAAGCCGTTGCGGTACGCGTAGGTGCCGAGCACCGACGTGGAGAAGCCGGGGCCGCCGCCCGTCATCACGAAGACGATGTCGAAGACCTGGAACGAGGCGATCACGTTCATGATCAGCAGGAAGAAGGTGGACGGGCCGACCAGCGGCACCGTCAGTGCGCGGAACTGCTGCCAGCGCGTCGCTCCATCGATCCGCGCGGCCTCGTAGAGCTCGGGCGAGACGCTCTGCAGGCCCGCCAGGTAGATGACCATGTTGAAGCCGATCCGCAGCCACACCGCGGTCAGCATCACCGAGATCATCGCCGCGGAGCCGTCCGACTGCCACGCGACCGGCGAGGCGCCCAGCGAGCTCAGCACCTTGTTCACGATGCCCGAGGACTCGCTGAAGATCGTGACCGCGATCATCCCGGAGGCGACGCCCGAGATCACCAGGGGCAGCACGATCACCGTGCGGAAGATCCCGCGCGCGGGCAGCACGGAGTTGAGCAGCACGGCCAGGCCGAGGCCGCCGGCGAGCTCGAGCGGCACGGTGACCGCGGTGAAGAGGAGGGTGTTGCCCAGGCTCTGCCAGAACACCGGGTCGGCGCCCATCCGCAGGTAGTTCGCGAAGCCGACCCACTCGGGCGTGCCGAAGCCGCGCGACTCCTGGAACGAGAGCTGGATCGCCCAGAGGATCGGCACGAACAGGAACAGCGCCATCAGGAGCAGGTTCGGGCCGACGAAGCCGAAGCCGGCGAGGGCCTCGCGCCTGCGGGCCGACCGCGGCCGGGCGGAGGAGCCCGCCCGGCCGCGGAGGGTGGTGGCGGTCATCAGCTGGTCGCCTGCTGGATGGCCGCGTCGGCGCAGGACCGCGCCGAACCCCTCCCAGTCGAGGGCGTCCTCGCCGGAGTCGACGGCGTCCTCGCCGAGGATCCACGGCGCGACCGAGACCCGCAGCCCCCGGTCCTCCGCCCAGGGGCGCCCGTCGGAGGCGCGGTGCGGCGCCGCGACGCCCGGCACCCCCGCCTCTCCCAGCGACGCCGAGAGCGCGAGTCCGAAGCGCCCGTCGCGGGCCGACGCCTTGACGCTCCAGAGCGCCCCGGAGCCGTCGGCCGCGCACCAGACGCGCGCTCCGTGGTCGAGTCCGCCGACGACGGGCTCCAGGTCGACGAGGCCGACGCCGAACTCGCGGCGCACCAGAGCGCGCGCCCAGGCGCCCGCCTCCTCGATCGTGTCCATCCCGCTCATGCTGACGTGCGGGCGCCCCGCGAGCAGGTGCTTGCGCGATCGGTGATCGGAGGCATGGGTGCGGGCTGAGCCGCGTCTCAGGCTCGCGCTCCGGGCCGCCCGACGAGGAACCACGCCATCGACCCCAGGAAGGGCGCCACCACGACGGCGATCGTCCACAGGCCCTTCCTCAGGGGATCGAGGCCGGAGCGGAGGACCTGCGCGACCGCGAGGATCGCGATTCCGAGATACGCGGCCCCGCACAGGGCGGCGATCACGCTGGTGCCGAGCAGTGACATGTCCATCGCCCGACGCTACGCGCGGCTCGGCGCTGCCGGATCCGCCGCGGGGCGGAGACTCCCGGCGATGCGCAGCGGGCCTCGCTCAGCGGCCGAGGACACCGGTGATCGTCCGCGCGCCGTCGGCGGGGAAGAGGGCGAGCCGCTGCTCCGTCCCCTGCTGCCGGACCGTGAGAACGGGAGCCGTGAGCGCGTGACCGTGGTGGTAGCCCGTCACCGACTCGGGGGCGTCCCCGGCGGTGAGGGGCAGGAACGCGATCGGCGAGAGGTCCGCGTCGGCGCGGAACAGCGAGAGCGCCCTCGCGGTGACGACGGCCAGCAGCACGGGGTCCGGCTTCGCCGCGCGCAGCGCCGGGAGGTCGACCGCGGCTCCGGCGACCGCGAGCGTCCGCAGCGAGGCCAGCGTCTCCGGAGTGTTCAGCACCGCGGTGACGCCGCCGTCCGGATGCTCGGCTCGCAGCCTCTCGAGCCTCGGCCGGGACCACCGCTCCTCGACGCGCCGCCGGAGCCCGAAGCAGAGCACCGCGACGATCACCGCGGCCACCGCGAGCACCACGCCCCACCCTCCGTAGAGCTGGAACGCCCGGGCACCCGACCACGCCGCCGCGACGACCACCGTCGCCCCGAAGAACGCCTCGCTCCCGAGCGACCGCAGCCGGGACGACTGCACCTCCTGCGTCACGGGCGCTCCTCCGGGTCGGGCGGACCTCCGGGCGGGTCGCGTCAGCGCATGATCGCACCGGCGCCTGCGGGTCGGGCGGGATCCGCCGCCTCGCGCGGGAGGCCGGCTCAGCGCCCGCGCCGCGCCCGCGGATCGGTGAGGAGTCGGACCGGGGGGAGGTCGGCCAGGTCGGGGGACACGAAGCCGAGCACGTCGGAGTGGTGGTCGGCGGAGGCACGGCGGAGGAAGGACCAGCACTTGAGCGAGGACGGGCGCCGGTCGAGGGGGAGGGGAGCGGCCTCCACGATGATCACGGTGGCGGAGCAGTGCAGGATCCGCACGGGCACGCGGCTCTCGCGGCCGTCGACGGTCCAGCTGGAGACGCCGCGGATGCGGCCGTCCTCGCGGTCGACCCCGACGGTGAGGACGCTCCGGAAGTCGTCGGACGCGGCGCCCATTCCGATCTGGAAGTCGCCGTCGGCGCCGTCGAGCACGAAGGCGACGTCGAGTCCGCGGCGGTGCCGGACGGTGAAGGTGGCGAGCAGGGGACCGCTCCCGAACCTCGGGGCCTCGTCGCGGGCCTGCCGGACACGCTGCTCCGCGTCGTCCCTGTCCATGGAGCCACTCCTGCCGTCCCGGCGGAGCGGGGCCCGCGCGCCCGTCGAGCCTAGGGGGAGCGGGACGGCGTCACCCCGCGCGAGGCAGCGTCACCCGGAAGCGGGCGCCGACGGGCCCCGCCTCCGCCACGAGGTCGCCGCCGAGGGCCCGGGCCAGCCCGCGCGCGATCGGCAGGCCGAGGCCCGAGCCGCCGTCGGCGCGGTTGCGGGCGTCGTCGAGGCGGACGAGGCGGTCGAAGACGCGCTCGCGGTCGGCCTCGGCGATGCCGGGGCCGTCGTCGTCGACGGTGATCGTGACGGAGTCGGCGGCCGCCTCGACGGCGACGTCGATCCGGGAGCGGGCGAAGCGGGCGCCGTTCTCGAGGAGGTTGCCGAGCACCTGGGCCAGCCGGTCGGCGTCGGCGCTGACCAGGAGCGGCTCGGCGGGCCGGTGCAGGTCGATCGCGAGGCGCGGGCGGCGCAGCTCCTGGCGCTCGATCGCGGCCTCGGCGACGCCCGCGGGGTCCAACGGACGCGACTCCACAGCCAGGCCCTCGTCCAGCCGCGCCATCAGCAGCATGTCCTGGATGAGGCGGCCCGCGCGCAGCGACTCCCGCACGACGTGCACCGAGAGGCGCTCGCGCTCCTGCTCGCCGCCGTCGGCGCGGACGAGTGCGTCGGCGGCGGCCTGGATGCCGGCGACCGGCGTCCGCAGCTCGTGCGCGGCGTCCGAGACGAACGCGCGCATCCGCTGCTCCGCCGCGAGGGCCGTCGCCTCGGCGGCGAGGGCGCTGCGCTCGGCCTGCTCGAGGTCGTCGAGCATCTCGTCGAACGCGGTCGCGGTGCGGCCGAGCTCGGTCCGCGGACGGGAGGGGCGCAGCCGCCGCCCGCGGTCGCCGTGCGCGATGTCGCGGGCCACGTCGGTCATCCGCTCGAGGGGCCGGAGGGTCGCGCGGACCACGACGATCAGCGCGAGGGCGGCCAGCACGAGGAACACGGCCGACGCGGCGAGCAGGATCCCGTTCAGCTGCGCGAGGGTGCTGCCCACCGATCCGGCCTCGCTGGTGAGCTCGAGGCGGGTGCCGTCGCTGAGGGTCGACTCGAGGGTGATCAGCTCGTCGTCGGCGGCGACGCTGCTCGAGACGACGGTGACGGCGGCGGAGGCGGCTCGGGGCCCGACGGCTCCGGAGGAGGAGCTCGTGCCGGGAGGCGACGGCGGCTCTCCGAGCTGGTCGGCGGCTCCCGGGCCCAGTCGCAGCTGCTCCGGGCTCGGCCCGGCCACGACGTCCTCGCCCTCGGGGCTCGTGATCCGCACCGAGACGCCCTGCGCCGAGAGGCGGGAGGCGAGGGCGTCGTCGGCGATCGTGCCGACCAGCGCGGCGGCGGCGGAGGCGCGGTCCTGCAGCCGCTCCTCGATCTGGTCGCGGAGGCGCTCGCCGAGCACCGCCTGCACCGTCGCCGAGAGGGCCAGGAGCAGCACGGCCAGCAGTGCGAGCACGGCCAGGACGGTGCGGAGGCGGAGGGAGCCGGTCCGCAGGGCGCCCTGCTGGGAGCGGCTCACGCCTCCACCCGGTAGCCGAGGCCGCGGACGGTGTGCACGAGGCGGTCGCCGTGCGCCTCCATCTTCTTGCGGAGGGAGCTGAGGTGCACCTCGACGAGGTTCGGGTCGACGTGGTCGTAGCCCCAGACCTGCGTGAGGATCTGGGTCTTGGTGAGGGTGCGGCCGCGGTTCCCGGCGAGGAAGGCGAGGAGGCGGAACTCGGTCGCGGTGAGGTCGAGGGCGACGCCGCCGCGGCGGGCGCGGCCCGACTCCGGGTCGACGACGAGGTCGCCGATCTCGACGACGGACGGGATGCGGCCGCGGCGGCGCAGCACGGCGGTCACGCGCTTGACGAGCTCGGCGAGCACGAACGGCTTCACCACGTAGTCGTCGACGCCCTCGTCGAAGCCGCGGAGGCGGTCGTCGACCGCGTCGCGGGCGGTGAGCATGATCACGGCCGCGTCGCTGCTGCGGCGGATCCGCTCGGCGAGCACGATGCCGCTCGGGCCGGGGAGCATCCAGTCGAGGATCACCAGGTCCGGAGCGAAGGTGCTCAGCTCGCGGGCGAGGTCCTCGCCGGAGACGAGACCGCGGACCGTGAAGCGCTCGCTGCGCAGCGCGGTCTCGACGGAGGAGCGGATGGCGTCGTCGTCCTCGATGAGGAGCACACGGGCGGAGGAGGGCATGTGGTCGAACCTAGGGGCCGCGGATCGGGGCGCACCCGGCGTCTGCTGTGGAGGGTCTGTTCTTAAGTCCGGCTTCAGATTCGCCTTCGAATCTGAAATGGAACCGGCCGCAACCGATCCCGAACGGGGTCGGCACCGGGCCGGAACGAGGAGACACCCATGACCGAGTCGACCACCCCCGCCGAGAAGGGCTTGAGCTTCGGGCCGCGCCGTCCGAAGAAGCGCGCCCTGACCATCGGCATCGCCGTCGGCGCCCTCGGACTCGTCGCGCTCGGCTCGACCGCCGCGTTCGCCGCGACGCCGTCGAGCACGCCGACCTCCAGCGCCACACCGCTGCACTCCACCTCGACCGACGCTCCGTCCACCGATGCGCCGTCCACCGACGCGCCCGCCGAGGGCACCGCTCCCACCCCGCCCGGCCCCGGCCGACGGCTCGATGCCCACGCCTCCGGCCGCCGCTGACGGCACGGCACCGACCCCACCGCCCCCGGCTCCGCCGGACGCTCCGCTCCCGCCGTCTCAGGCCGCGAGTCCGCCGAACAGCAGTGACACCGTCATCGCGATGATGACCGAGTCGAAGGCGGACGCGATGACGACGTTCGCGCGCACCAGGCGCCAGCCCTCTCTCGAGCGGATCTCGGCCGAGACCGGGGCCGCCGTCGTGGACAGCAGGAGCGCGAGGGTCGCGTCGTCACTGAAGTGCGGCACCCCCTCGAAGGCGAACCGCACCTGCGACCGCCGGGGCGACCGCGACTCGAGGCGCAGGCAGGCCTGTGCGACCGAGAGGACCATCAGCATCCACGAGCTCGCGACGGCGAGCAGGGCGGCGGCGATGGAGAGGGGCTCGCTGCGGAACTCCGTCCTCTGCGCGATCGCCATCGTGACCGCGATCGCCACCGTGACCACGATCGCCGGCACCGCCGCCGACAGCGTCGTGCTGGTCGCCCCGGTCGCCCCCAGCATCCGCGGGAGGAGGCGCCGCTCTCCGCGCGCCTCCTCCTCGGCGGCGCTTCGCAGCGCCTGCTCGTCGAGGCGCGAGTAGGAGGTGGCGCTCCAGCCCACGGAGAGGGCGGTGCAGAGCGGCCGGCCGAGCAGAGCGACCGGAACGAGGGTCGCCGTCGCATCGACGGCCCGTCGCCCGGAGCGAGCGTCCCCGTCGCCAGGACGAGCAGCACCACCACGATGGTGACCAGGAGGCTCACGCTCACCCGGAACAGATCGGAGCGGGGTCGTCTGCGCGCGGTCATCGCCGTCCTCCCCGTCAGGGGCCCGGAGTGCGCCCCGAACAATCTCCACGCCGTTCCGTCCTGCGGTGTCCCTGTGCACCACCGCGCGATTCGTTGCAACCAACAACAAATCCCCCGAGCACCCGGCAGAATGGACCCATGACCTCACGGAGCAACTGGGCGGGCACCTACGAGTACCGCGCCGCCGCCATCATCGAGCCGGAGTCCGTCGAGGAGGTGCAGCGCCTCGTCCGCGAGAACGAGCGCGTCCGCGCCCTCGGCAGCCGCCACTCCTTCAACTCCCTGCCCGACACCCCCGGCGCACTGCTGCACCTGGGGCGCCTCGCCTCCGACCCCGTGATCGACGCCGAGGCGAGCACCGTCACCGTCGGCGGCGCCACCCGCTACGGCGTCGTCGCCGCACACCTGCACAGCAACGGCTACGCCCTGCACAACATGGGCTCTCTCCCGCACATCTCGGTCGCCGGCGCCATCGCGACCGGCACCCACGGCTCGGGCGACCGCAACGCGAACCTCTCCTCCGCCGTCTCGGCGCTCGAGCTCGTCACCGCCGACGGCTCGCTGCGCACGATCCGCCGCGGGGAGCCGGGCTTCGAGGGCGTCGTCGTCGGCCTCGGCGCCTTCGGCATCGTCACCCGCGTGACCCTCGACATCCAGCCGACCTTCGACGTCCGCCAGGACGCGTTCGTCGACCTGCCCTGGGAGCGCGTGCTCGACGACTTCGACGCGATCACCTCCTCCGCCTACAGCGTCAGCCTCATGACCCACTGGTCCTCGCCGACGGTGGAGCAGCTGTGGCTGAAGACCAAGGTGGCGGCGGGATCGGTCGCCGACGTCGACGCGACGCACCTGGGCGCGGTCGCCGCCTCCGCGAGCCTCTTCGCCGTCTCGGAGGGTGTCGACTCCAACCTGAACCCGTTCGGCGGCTCCGTCGGACCGTGGTCCGAGCGCCTGCCGCACTTCCGCCTCGACCGCGAGCCGAGCGCGGGCGACGAGATCCAGAGCGAGTACATGGTGCCGCGCGCGAACGTCCGCGAGGCGATCGTGGCGCTGCGCGCGATCGGCGAGCGGATCGACGACGTCCTGCTCATCACGGAGCTGCGGACCATGGCGGGCGACGACCAGTGGCTCTCCCCCGCCGGAGGCCGCGACAGCGTCGGCGTGCACTTCACCTTCAAGAAGGACCGCGCCGGCGTCGACGCCGTGCTCCCCGCCGTCGAGGGCGCGCTGCTGCCGCTCGGGGCCCGGCCGCACTGGGGCAAGCACTTCCTCGCCGGAGCCGACGAGATCGCGCCGCTCTACCCGCACCTCGAGGAGTGGCGCACCCTCCGCTCCGAGTGGGACCCCTCGGGCCGCTTCGCGAGCGACTTCCTCCGCGACCGCCTGCTCGGCTGAGCGGCACCCGCCCCGCGGGACCAGGCAGGTTCCGCGGGACGGGGCTCGCAGGACGCAGCTCACAGGACGCAGCCCACAGGACGCAGCTCGCGGGACGCGGCTCTCGGAACGCCGCTCAGAACAGGCGGGTCGCGTCGGCGGGCTCGACGAGGTCGCGCACCAGCGCCGGGATCCGCTTCCGGAACGGGAAGAACCCCCGCGACGCCGACGGCCACGCCGCACCGTCCCAGCGGCGGCGCACGGTGACGAGCGCGACCCCCTCGTCGGCGAGAGCCGAGCGGAGCGCCTCCACCCGCTCGCCGACGGGCCCGACCGGCGCGTACGGAACGACCACGGTGTCGATCCGCTCGGAGACCGCCCAGTCGACGACCGTCGCGGCACGCGCGTCCGCCAGCACCCTCGCCGGCCGACCGCTGGAGTCGGAGGTGCGCTCGGCGGCGTCGGCGAGCGCCGCGGCGGTGAAGGCGGCGACCGCGTCGGAGACTCCGGACGGCGAGCGCCCGCCCGCGTCCCCGGCGACGGCGCACGCCACGAGGCGCTCGGCCAGACCCGGCTGCTCGGCGAGCAGGCTCTCCGCCTCGAGGTCCTCCTCGTGCAGCAGGAGGCCGGGGCGGGCGCCGACTGTCCCCACGACGTCGTCCTGCTCGAGCGGTGCCCGCGGCGGGAAGGGCTCCTCCGTCAGCGCGGGGGCCGTGGTGGCGAGGCCGCTCGGCGAGAAGCGCCCCTCCGTGTAGCGCGCGATGTTGGACGCGGAGGCGACGTAGGTCTTGCCCGGAGTCTGCAGGCCGGCGACCCATCGCCACGACAGGGTGTTGGACGCGGCGTCGCCGTCGAGCAGGTGCCGGTAGAAGAAGTCGGCGCCGAGCTGCCAGGGCAGTCCGAGGGTGAAGATCCAGATGCTCGCGAACCACATGCGGGTGTGGTTGTGGAGGTACCCGGTCTCGACGAGCTCGCTCACCCACGCGTCCATCGCGTCGATACCGCTGCGTCCGCCGATCGCGTCGAGGTAGCCGGGCGGAGGATCACCCGCGGAGGAGTCCGCCACCTCGCGGCGGTAGCGGCGTGAGACGTCCGGGTTCTGCTCGAGCCAGCCCTTCCAGTAGGTGCGCCAGAACACCTCCTGGACGAACTTCTCCGCGGCGGTCAGGCGATGCCGCGCGAGGACCGCGGCGACGACCTCCCGCTCGGTGACGAGGCGGTGGCGGAGGTAGGGCGAGAGCCCGGAGACGTTGTCCCGGGACGGTCCGAGGTCGTGGTTGCGGTCGCGAGCGTAGGCGGAGCCCGCGCGGGCGACGAAGTCGTCGAGCGCCTCGAGACCGGCGGCTCTGGTCGGGATGAACATCGCCCCATCATCGGCGTCGGCCCGGTGAGAACACCGGCAGCGGCCTCCCGAGTGCGCTCCGGGGACGGAGGCGCCCGCCGAGCGCTCGTCAACGGGGTGACCGGCGCCTCCGACCCGACGTAGCGTCGGAGGACGAGAGGGAGGCCGCCATGCCCCGCGAGGAACAGATCCCGTCCACCATCGAGCGCTCCGACGAGCACGCGCAGAAGCTCTGGTCGGCCGCGCACGACTCGGCCGTCGACAGCTACGGCGACGGTGAGCGCGCCCACCGCACGGCCTTCGCCGCACTGAAGCACGAGTACGAGAAGGTCGGCGACCACTGGGAGCGCAAGGCCGAGAGCGGCCCCTCCGACTCCCGCGCCGAGGGCCACGGCCGCTCCCCCGGGGGCGAGACGGCGGGCGGAGTGGACGCGAACGCCACGAAGGCGCACCTGATGGACCTCGCCAAGCGCCTGGACGTCTCCGGCCGCTCGCGCATGACGAAGGCCGAGCTCGTCGAGGCCCTGCAGAAGGAGAGCACCCGCCGGACGCGCGACGCGCGGTAGGGGCAGGGGCGGGGCCGGGGACAGCCGCCCCGCCGAGCCCCGGCCCGCTCAGTCCAGCGCGTCCCGGACGGCCGCCATGCCCAGCTCCAGCTCGGCGAAGGTGGTCGACAGCGGCGAGAGGCCGATCCGGATGCCGTCGGGTCGGCGGAAGTCCGGCACGATCCCCTCCGCCTGCAGCCGCGGGACGAGGCCGGCGAACGACTCGTGCGCGATCGTCACGTGCGAGCCGCGCCGGGCGGGATCGAGCGGAGTCGCCACCCGCACCCCGCGCGGCACCAGCCACGCGTCGGCCAGCTCCAGCGCGTACGCCGTCATCGCCTCCGATTTCGCGCGCACCGCGGGCATGCCCACCGAGGCGATCAGCGCGATCATGTCCTGCATCGCGAGCATCCCCGTGATCGGCGGGGTGCCGCTGAGGAAGCGCCGCATCCCCTCGGCCGGACGGTAGCCGGGTCCCATCTCGAACATGTCGGCGACGCCCATCCAGCCCTGCACCGGCTGCGCGAGCGAGCCCTGGTGCCGGGAGGCGACGTACGCCCACGCGGGCGCCCCCGGGCCTCCGTTCAGGTACTTGTAGGAGCAGCCGACCGCGAGGTCCGCGCCCCAGGCGTCGAGCTCGAGCGGCACCGAGCCGACGGAGTGGGAGGCGTCCCAGAGCACGAGCGCGCCGGCCTCGTGCGCCTGGGCGGTGATCGCCGCGGCGTCGGCGAGGAACCCCGAGCGGTACGCGACGTGGCTGAGCAGCACCAGTGCCGTCCGCTCGCCGAGCACCGGGGCGAGGTCGTCGGGGCCGACGCCGCTCCCGGGGTCGGAGTCGATCCAGCGGAGCGTGCTGCCGGTCTCGGCCGCGATGCCCTCCAGCACGTACCGGTCGGTGGGGAAGTTGTCGGTGTCCACGACGATCTCGTCGCGCCCCTGCTCCGCCTGGCGGGCGATCGCCGCGCGGGCGAGCTTGTAGAGCAGGACGGTCGTGGAGTCGGCGACGACCGTCTGGCCGGCCGCGGCTCCCAGCACCGCGGAGCCGAGGGCGTCGCCGACCTCGAGCGGCATGTCGAGCCAGCCCTCCTCCCAGCCGCGGATGAGGCGGCCGCCCCACTCCTCCTCCGCGAACCGCGCGAGCCGGGCGACGCTCGCGCGCAGCGGCCGGCCGAGCGAGTTGCCGTCGAGGTAGGAGCGGACCTCGGGGGTGCGGACGAACAGCTTGGGGCAGTGCGCGAGCGGGTCCTGGGCGTCGAGCGGATGCATGCCCTCACCCTAGGTCGCGGGTGCCGGGCGCGACGCGTGCCGCGGAGCCCCTGATGCGTGCCGCCGCGGTCCCTGACGGGTGCTGCCGGGGTCCCTGACGCCGCTCGGACGCCGCCCACAGTCCAGAAGTCGTCGCACTCGGCCGCGACTGCGACAACTCCTGAGCACTCGCGAGCCCTCACACCGAAGCCTCTCCCCCACTGTCCAGAAGTCGTCGCACTCGGCGTCGACTGCGACAGCTCCTGAGCACTCGCGAGCCCTCACCCCGGAGCCTCCCCCACTGTCCAGAACTCGTCGCACTCGGCGTCGACTGCGACAACTCTTGAGCACTCGCGAGCCCTCACCCCGGAGCCTCCCCCACTGTGCAGAACTCGTCGCACTCGGCGTCGACTGCGACAACTCTTGGGCACTCGCGGACCCGCAGACTCGCGCCGGTCGCCACTCCTCCGAAGTCGCCGTACTCGCGCTCCAGTACGGCCGCTTCCGCATGGTCGTGGAGCCGCCGGGCCCGTCTCAGCGGTCGTCGCCGAGTGCGCAGGAGTCGTCGCACTCGAGCTCGGGTGCGACGACTCCTGGACAGTCGCGGGAGCCGGAGGAGAACGGAGCAGGAGCCGG
The DNA here is from genome assembly GCF_002931195.1 of Rathayibacter sp. AY1C2. Taxonomy (NCBI): domain Bacteria; kingdom Bacillati; phylum Actinomycetota; class Actinomycetes; order Micrococcales; family Microbacteriaceae; genus Rathayibacter; species Rathayibacter sp. AY1C2. The sequence continues at coordinate 14,958 of NZ_PSWG01000037.1, forward strand.
AGGAGAACGGACCTCGAGTCGGCGAGTGCCCCCGGACCCGCGAGCACGGCCGCGCACCTGGGAAGTCAACGGGCGGACGTCGCGCCCCGCCCCGCACACCGCTCCACACC
>NZ_PSWG01000038.1:0-6139 GCF_002931195.1 Rathayibacter sp. AY1C2
ACGCGGCGTGGGAGGCGCGGGTGCGCGCGCACGGCGCCGGACGGGTGCTGCGGGCGGGCGGCTCCGGGGGCGCGACCGGGCAGGGACGGCTGCGGGCAGGCGGACGTGCGAGGACGGCTCCGGGCTCGCGGCTCCGTGCTCTCGGCTCGGCTCTCGGCCGCAGGCTCTCGGCTCCGGGCTCGCGGCTCCGGGCCTCAGCGCAGGACGTGGCCCTCGACGTCGACGGGAGCCCGGGCGGTGAGGCGCTTCAGCCGCATCGCGGGGCGCTCGACCAGCAGCCAGCTCGCCCACGCGAGGGGGACCGTCGCTGCGACCGAGAGCGCGATGTACGCCCAGAGCGGCACGTCGGCTCCGGCTCCGACGATCGCCAGCGAGAGCAGCTGCTGCACGGGGAACGCGTAGATGTACATCCCGTAGGAGACGTCGTGGGTCGCGCCCACTCGACGCAGGGGGAGCCTGGCGCCGAGCGCGACCATCAGATAGGCGAGGGGGAGGCCGGCGAGCACGCGGTAGAGGCCGGCCGCGATCACGAGGACGAGCAGCACGGCCGCGGCAGCGGTGAGCGCGCCCGTCAGGGGGAGGCGGTCGCGGTACAGGTGCACGAGCGCGCCGGCGAGGAAGTACCCGACGAGCGTCACCGTCTGGTTGAGGGGCGCCGGGAACGGGACGAGGTCCGTCGCGAGCACCGCCGCGACGAGGGTGAGGCCCGCGAATCCCGCGACCACGAGGGGGCGCACCCAGCGCGCGGGCGCCAGGGAGACGAGCAGGCCGATCACGACGTAGCTGACGAACTCGTAGAACAGGCTCCAGAGCGAGCCGTTCCACGCGCCCGGGTAGGGCACGGAGCCGAGCATCCCCGCGATCCCGTACTCCCGGATGTAGAGGGCCGCATTGGCGACCACGAAGCGCACCGCCCCGGCCGCGCTGTACTCGCCGGCTCCGAGGAGGAGCGACGCGAGCGGTGCGGCGACGAAGGCCACGACCAGGAGCGAGACGAGGAAGGCGGGATAGATGCGGAGGAAGCGCCGCCAGAGGAAGTCGACCAGCGATCGCGAGCGCAGCCTGCTCGCGGTGATCAGGAAGCCGGAGGTGGCGAAGAACCCGCCGACCGCCCAGGCGCCGAGGGTGGAGCCGCCGAACCCGGGGTCGTCGCCGTAGCCGCCGAGGGGGAAGGAGTGCGACACGATGACGAGGACCGCCAGCCCGAGCCGCAGGGCGTTGATGCTGTTCGACCGCGGGTCGAAGGCGGAGCCGACGGTCGGGCGCGGGCGCGTGCGTGGCGCGCGGGCGGGCGCGGCGGTGCGCCGGCCGTTCTCCTGGCGGGTCATGCGCACATCCTGCTGACCCCGGCCGCCGCCGTCGATCGGGCGTGGGACGCGCCGCGCTCCTCCCGGAGGGCCCGCGCGCCAGCAACGACGCGCGCTCCACCCCTGCGGACCCGCCGCGGAGCTGACGCGGACTGACGTGCGGCCTGCGGCTGATCCCTCTCCGCCCGGTCGTCCCTCCGTCGCCCTCTCCGCGAGACGCCGCTCCGGTAGCGACACGCCGGAGCGGGCGTACCGGAGCGGCACCTCGTGGCAGGCGGTCGTATCACGCCGGTCGGACCGCGCCGGTCGGATCACGCCGGTCGGATCACGCCGGTCAGAGCAGCCCGTCCGTGAGGTGGTCCGGCGTGCCGAAGCGGTGGGCCGTGATCGACACGGCCTGCTCGCGGAGGAACGGCAGCAGCTCCAGCCGGCCCGCCTCGGTCGCCGCGCCCGCGTAGACCGCGAGGTCGGGGCGCCCGCCCGTCACGGCCGTCACCGTCGCGGCGGACGCGCCCAGCAGGCGCACCCGTCCGGCGCCGTGCGCGCGCACCCGCGCCTCCCACGCCGCGTCGTCCTCGACCACGACGGCGCCGGCCGCCTCGTCGAGACCGGCGGCGAGCTGCGGAGGCAGCGCCGCGGCGCTCGAGACGACCACCCGTGCCTGCGCGGTCGCCGCCGCGACGGCCACCCGCACGAGCGAGCCCAGCGGCTCCCCGGCGGCCAGGCGCACCAGCACGGCGGAGTCGTAGGGCAGGCGGCGGAAGACGTTGCGCTCCGCCTCCAGCCCCGTCACGTCGCGAGGAGTGCCCGCGGCCCACGCCGCCGCGCAGCTGCGCGCCGTCCGCTCCACCGCGGCGTGCTCCTCCGCCGGGAGCTCCGCGCGCGACGCGGCGAGCAGGCGGGCGGCCGGTCCGACGACCGGAGCGGTAGCCTCCGACGGCGCCGCGGTCCAGGAGCCCAGGCCGAGCAGGTAGTCCGGCCCGCCCGCCTTGGTGCCCGGGCCGACCGCCGACTTCTTCCAGCCGCCGAACGGCTGGCGCTGCACGATCGCCCCGGTGATCCCGCGGTTCACGTAGAGGTTGCCGGCCTCGATCCCGTCGAGCCAGGTGCCGATCTCCTCCGGGTCGAGCGCGTGCAGGCCCGAGGTGAGCCCGTAGTCGACCTCGTTGACGATCGCGATCGCCTCGTCGAGGGTCGCCGCCGTCATGATCCCGAGGATCGGCCCGAAGTACTCGGTGCGGTGGAACTCGGACCCGCGGCGCACGCCGTCGCGGACGCCGGGGCTCCACAGGCGTCCGGAGTCGTCGAGGCTCCGCGGCTGCAGCAGCCAGGTCTCACCGGCGCCGAGCCCGGTCAGGCCGCGCAGCAGCTTGCCCTCGGCGGGTTCGATCACCGGCCCCATCCGCGTCGCGGGATCGGTCGGGTAGCCGACCGTGAGGGAGGAGACCGCGTCGAGCAGCTGCGCGCGGAACCGCTTCGAGCGCGCGACGGAGCCCACCAGCACGACGAGCGAGGCGGCGGAGCACTTCTGGCCCGCGTGCCCGAAGGCGCTCGCCACCACGTCCTTCACCGCCAGGTCGAGGTCGGCCGAGGGGGTGACCACGATCGCGTTCTTGCCGCTCGTCTCGGCGAGCAGCGGGAGGTCGTTCCGGAAGGAGCGGAACAGCTCCGCCGTCTCGTAGGCGCCGGTGAGGATCACCCGGTCGACCTGCGGGGAGGCGATCAGGTCGCGCCCCAGCTCCTCCTCCGGCAGGCGGAGCAGGCGCAGGGCCTCGCGGGGCACGCCCGCCGCCCACAGCGCCTCGGCCACCACGGCGCCGCAGCGCGCGGTCGGACCGGCGGGCTTCAGCACCACGGCGGAGCCGGCCGCGAGCGCCGCGAGGACGCCGCCGGCCGGGATCGCGACCGGGAAGTTCCACGGCGGAGCGACCAGGGTCAGCGCGGCCGGGTGGAAGCGGGCGCCGTCGAGCGCGTCGAGCTCGAGGGCGCGCTCGGCGTAGTAGTGGGCGAAGTCCACGGCCTCCGAGACCTCGGGGTCGCCCTGGTCGAGGGTCTTGCCACCCTCGGCCGCCATGACCTCGAGCAGCTCGGCGCGGCGCGCCTCCAGCTCGTCGCCCGCGCGGTGCAGGATGCGGGCGCGCTCCTCGGCCGGGACGTCGCTCCAGCCGCTGCCGCGGGCGCCGGAGAGCACCGACTCCAGCTCGTCGAGGGTGCCGATCGTGGCGGCCTCGATCGCGTCGGCGCCGGCCCGGGAGGAGGGGACGCGCGCGAGGATCGCCTGCGCCCACTCGCGGTTCGCGGCGACGGACGGGTCGGTGTCGGGGGTGCTGCGGAAGTCGCCCGGTCCCGGACGGCCGCTCGCGGCGAACCGGTCGGGCACGCGGTGCGCCGGGGGGACGGCCCCGTCGAGGGCGGCGACGGAGGCGCGGAACCGCTCCTCCTCCCGCGCGAAGAGCGCCGGGTCGGCCTCGAGCTCGAAGACGGCCGACATGAAGTTCTGGCTCGACGCGCCCTCCTCCAGCCGGCGGATCAGGTAGGCGATCGCCACGTCGAACTCGGCCGGCGCGACGACCGGCGTGTAGAGCAGGAGCGAGCCGACCGTGCGGCGCACCGCCTCCGCCTGGCCCTGGGCCATGCCGAGGAGCATCTCGTACTCGATCCCCTCGCGGACGCCGCGGGTGCCGGCGAGCAGCCACGAGTACGCGACGTCGAAGAGGTTGTGCCCGGCGACGCCGACCCGCACGTTGCGGATCCGCTCCGGGTGCAGCGCGTAGTCGACGACGCGCTTGTAGTTCGTGTCGGAGTCCTGCTTGCTGCTCCAGGTCGCCAGCGGCCAGCCGTGGACCGAGGCCTCGACCTGCTCCATCGGCAGGTTCGCGCCCTTGACCAGGCGCACCTTGATGCCGGCGCCGCCGCGGGCCCGGCGGGCGGCGCTCCACTCCTGCAGGCGGATCATCGCCGAGAGCGCGTCCGGCAGGTAGGCCTGCAGCACGATGCCGGCCTCGAGGCCGAGGAACTCCGGCCGGTCGAGGATGCGGGTGAAGACCGCGATGGTGAGGTCGAGGTCCTTGTACTCCTCCATGTCGAGGTTGACGAACTTCTGCGGCGAGGACGCGGCGGCCCGGGCGAACAGCGGCGCCAGCTCCTCCACGATGTCGTCGACCGCGGCGTCGAAGGCCCACGGGTTGTGCGGGGCGGTGCTCGAGGAGACCTTGATCGAGACGTAGTCGACGTCGTCGCGGGCGAGGAGCCGGTGCGTCCCCTCCAGGCGGCGGTGGGCCTCCTCGCGGCCGAGGACGGCCTCGCCGAGCAGGTTCATGTTGAGCCGGACGCCGTCGCGGCGGATCGCGGCGATGGCCGGGCCCAGGCGGGAGTCGGTCGCGTCGATGATCAGGTGGCCGACCATCCGTCGCAGCACCCGGCGCGCGATCGGCACCACGACGTCCGGGAGGAGCGGCGCCATGACGCCGCCGAGGGCGACCGCGCCGCGCATCGGAGCCGGGAGGAAGGACGGCACGCCGCCCGCGATCGCCTTCAGCGCCGCCGCCGCGACGCGGGTGTCCTCGGGTCGGACGACGCCGTCGACGAAGCCGACCGTGAAGTCCAGGCCGGCCGGGTCCTTCAGCACGCCCGCCAGCTGCGCCCCGGAGGCGTCGATCGGGATCGCGGACGCCTCGCGCAGCCAGCGCCGCACCAGCGCGACGCTCTCGTCGACCAGGCGGGGATCGATCGAATCGGCGGACGGGCCGTCGGCGGCGGGGCCGGTGGCGAGAGCGGGGCTGGCGAGATCCGTCATGGTGCGGTCCTTCTGCTCTGAGGTGGGTGCCTTCAGTATTCGACCGACTACCGTTGAGCAGAAGCGACCGTTTCTTACCGGTACCGGTCAGCTCAGCTGAACGATCGGGGAGACGCCGTGCTCGATGTCCGCCGCCTGGTCCTGCTCCGCGAGGTGGCCATCCGCGGCACTCTCGCCGCCGCGGCCGAGGCCCTCGCCTACAGTCCCTCCGCCGTCTCGCAGCAGCTCGCCGTGCTCGAGCGCGAGGCCGGCGTCGAGCTGCTGCGGAAGGCGGGCCGGCGCGTGCAGCTCACACCCCAGGCCGAGATCCTGGTCGAGGCGGCCGGCGAGGTGATGGCCCTGCTCGAGCGGGCGGAGGCGGCGCTCGCGGCCTCGGGGGAGTCGGTGACCGGGCGGGTGCGCGTCGCGGTGTTCCAGTCGGCCGCGCTCGCGCTCATGCCGGGTGCGCTCCGGGCCGTCGCCGACCGCTTCCCGGAGGTGCGGATCGAGATGGTGCAGCGCGAGCCGGAGGGCGCTCTGCACGAGACGTCGTGGGCGCGGGAGTTCGACCTCGTCGTCGCCGAGCAGTACCCCGGCCACTCGACCTCCTGGCTGCCCGGACTGGTGCGCAGCGACCTGACGACCGACGCGATCCGCCTCGCCGTGAGCCGCGACTCCGCCGTCGTCGACCTCGCCTCGGCCCGCGACTCCGCCTGGGTGATGGAGCCGCGCGGCACCGCGAGCCGCCACTTCGCCGAGCAGACCTGCCGGGTCGCGGGCTTCGAGCCGGACGTCCGCTTCGAGACCGCCGACCTGCAGGCGCAGATCCGACTCGCCGCCTCCGGCCACGCCGTCGCCCTGATGCCCGACCTGGTCTGGGCGGGCGAGGCGCCGGACTGCCGCCTCCTCAAGCTGCCCGGCACGCCCCGCCGCACGATCTTCACCGCCCAGCGCGAGGCGCAGCTGGCGTCGCCGGCCGTGCGGGTGTTCCGGGAGTGCCTGGCGGAGGTGGCGGGGCGGTTCGCGTGAGGCTGAGGGTGTGCGGGGGTGCGGGAGG
>NZ_PSWG01000039.1:0-5574 GCF_002931195.1 Rathayibacter sp. AY1C2
GACCTGTTCGTCAGCGGCGAGGTCTCCGACGGAGGCGCGGTCCGCGTCGACGCCGTCGCCGGCGAGCTGCTGGTGACCTCGGCCGCCGCCCTCCCGCTGGCCGCGTAGCCGGTCCCGCTCCGACCCCCGTCCCTCCTCCTTCCGCGAGACACCGCTCGTGACGACGGCACCGCCCGTCGTCGCGAGCGGCGCCCGCGGAGGGGGAGGGGCGGGGGTCTTCGCGTCCCCACGGCTTGCCACAGCGGTCCGGGCGGGATAGACACGAGAGCACGAGAACCGGAGGCACGATGTCGAACCCGCGCTACTACGACCCCGTGGGCAAGGCGGTCCGGGCGCTGCTCGTGCTGAGCCTCGTCTGCTTCGCCCTGGCGGTGGGCATGTTCGCCCTCGACATCGTCATGCCCGGCACCATGACGGACGAGCGACGGCCCTGGGCCGAGGCCAGCGGGGCGCTCGCCTCGTTCGGCGTGCTGGCCCTCATCGTCTACTTCGCGACCGTCGCGATCGTCGGCGCGATCCGGGGGCGCGGGCAGTAGCCCCGGCTCCGACGCCGTCGTCCGACAGGAACGCGTCCGGCCCGCGGGATCCGAGGATCCTCGCGGGCCGGACGCGTTCTCGCGAGCCGTCAGGCGCCGGTCAGGGGCACTTCTTCGCGGTGATCGTCACCTTCAGCGTGGCGTCCGGAGCGACGGGGGAGCCGCCGGCCGGCTCCTGCCCGGTGACCTGGCCGGCGTCGGGCGCCTTCGGGTCCTCGGCGCAGGCGAGCGTGATCTTCGTGAAGCCGGCGGCGCCGAAGGCGTTCTTCGCGGCCTCCAGGTCCTGGCCCGTCACGTTCGGCACGGTCTTCTGGTTGCCGGAGCTGGTGAACACGGTGATCGCGGTGCCGCGCGGGGCCGAGCCCGACGGGGCGGCGCGGGTGACCGTCCCGACCGCGGCGTCGCTCGCCTCCGTGCCGCCCTGCACGACGCCGAAGCCGGCCGCCTCGAGCTTGGCCTCGGCGTCGGCGGAGGAGAGCCCGACGACATCCGGGATGTCCACCTTCGGGACGACCTGCAGCGAGCCGTCGGCCTCCGGGAAGTCCGTCCCGCCGTACGTCGCGTCGGCGGCGCGCATGACGACCGGCCAGATGCGGTGGCGCGCGGTGGCGGCGGATCCGGAGTCGAAGGAGTAGCGGCCGAGGCGCAGGTTCGCGTCGCCCTTCACGTTGAACACGCCGACGGCGGTCGCGACGCGGGTGCTCGCTCCGGTCATCCAGGTGGCCTTCGCGTCGTCGGTGGTGCCGGTCTTGCCGATCAGCGGAACGCCGTCGCCGGTGCGGGAGGCCACGGCCGTCCCGCCGCCGGTGAAGGTCGCCTGCAGCGCGACGGCCGCGGTGGCGGCGACGTTGCGGTCGATCGACTGGCGGCAGTTCGCCGGGGGCACCGGCTGGTCGGCTCCGGCGGAGTCGGTGATGCGGTCGATCGCGACGGGGTCGCAGGTCGTGCCGCCGGAGGCGATGGTGGCGAAGGCGCCGGCCATCGAGAGGGGCGAGACGTAGTTCGTGCCGAGCACCGACGACGGGTTGTGCTCGAGCTCCTCGCCGCTGCCCTGCTTCACGCCCATGTCGACCGCGGTGTCGCGGATGCCGCACAGGTCGAGCTCACGGGCCATGCCGACGAAGCCGGTGTTGAGGGAGGTCTTCGTGAAGGACACCGGGGTGCCGACCTCGCCGGTGCCGCCCTCGTCGTTCTTCGCGCTCGTCTCGTTGCTCGTGTCGGTGCCGCCGGAGACGCAGGAGTCCGTGAAGGTGCCCCAGGTGGACTTGCGCGTCCCGTCGACCGACTCGTTGATGCTGTGGCCCTCCTTCAGCCACTCCACCAGGGTGAAGAGCTTGTAGGTCGAGCCCGGCTGGATCCCGGAGGATCCGCCGTTGGCCCGATCGGTGCTGTAGTTCACGGCGCTGTAGGACGGGTCGGTCGTGAGGACGTCCGGATCCTGCGAGTACTTCTTGTTCTGCGTCATCGCGAGCACGCGCCCGGATCCGACCTCGACGCTGACGGAGACGGCTCCGACGTCGAAGTTCCAGGTCTGCGGGACCTGCGCGTCGACGGCGGCGACGGCCGCGTCCTGCAGGCCGACGTCGAGCGTCGTGTAGACGTCGAGGCCGCCGCGGCGGAAGTTGGTCCAGCGGGTGTCCTCGTCGGCGCCGAAGATCTCGTTGTTCTTCAGGACGTTGGTGACGTAGTCGCAGAAGAAGCCCGCGTTGCCCGCGGTCGAGCAGCCGGTGCTGGGCTGGGTGATGCGGGGCTCGATCGGAGTGGCGACGGCGGCGTCGTGGTCCTCCTGCGAGATCTTCCCCTCCTCGAGCATCTTGCCGATGATGTAGTCGCGGCGGTCCTTGTTGCGGGCGTAGCCGTTCGCGGCGCCGTTGTCCGGGTTGTCGGGCTGGTCGATCCGCAGGACGGCCGGGTTGTTGACGATCGCGATGAGGCTCGCGGCCTGGGCGATCGAGAGGTCCGCGGCCGAGGTCGCGTAGTAGTAGTTCGCGGCGGTCTCGAGGCCGTAGGTGGTGCCTCCGAAGAACGCGATGTTGAGGTAGCCCTGGAGGATCTGGTCCTTCGTGTACTGCTTCTCGAGCCCGATGGCGAGCTTCATCTCGCGGAGCTTGCGCTCGGGGGAGGTCCGGGTGGCCTCGTCGATCGCGGCCGCGCGCTCGGAGTCGTCCGAGATGTTGCGGACGGCCTTCTCGACGAGGACGTTCTTCACGTACTGCTGGGTGATCGAGGATCCGCCCTGCACGTCGTTGCCGAGCACGTAGGTCTGCGCGACGGCGCGGAGGGTGCCGGGGAGGTCGACTCCGCCGTGGTCGTAGAAGCGGGGGTCCTCACCCGAGACGGCGGCGTCCTTGGCGGCCTGGGCGATGCGGTCGAGCGGCACCTCGACGCGGTTCTCGACGTAGAAGGAGGCGAGCAGCTGCGGGCCGTCGGAGCCGGTCGCGTAGATGTTGCTCTTCTCGGAGAGCTTGTCGACCTCGAGGTAGTCGGGCAGGCCGTCGAAGACGCCGATCGACTGGTTCGCGGCGACTCCGGCGAGCGCCACGGCCGGGGTGACGGTGGCGGTCACGAGGACTCCGGCCACGACGCTCATGCCCAGGAAGCCCACGATCGCCTTGACCACACCACCGGTGGTCCTTCTGTCGGACGCCAAACCTTCTCCTTCGCGAATCCCCCCGGATGCTGCGACGACCGCGGCCGACGCCCTGCACGCTCCGTGCGGCAGGTCAACCTCGACAGACTAACCCGAGAGCCCCCGAAGACGAAGGCCCGGCCAGAGGCCTGAAAAGACCCTGACCGCCACCCGGGGGACGGCGTTCCCTAGGCTGTCGGCATGGCGAGCCCCTCCTCCGACCCCCGACCGGCCGACGCGACGACCCCGGAGGCCGCTCCGGTCGCGCCTCCGCAGGCCGTCCCCGCACCGCCCACGGGCGCCCTCTCGTACGCTCTCGGCTTCCTCGCGTTCATCGGGATCCCGTTCCTCAGCCTGATCGTGGGCGGCATCGTCATGGCGTCCGTGTACCCCTCCGCCCGGAGGAAGGGCGGGCTCGCCGCCGAGAACGCGCGGAACGCGGCGAACTGGGGTCTGACGGTGATCCTGATCGGGGTCGTGACGCTCGGCGCGCACGTCGTGCTGCTCTTCGCCGCCTCCGACACCCCGCTCGCGAAGGACTTCTACCCGATCGGCATCCCGATCACGCTGTTCGCCGTGCTCTGGCTGGTGCACTTCGTGCTGATCATCTGCGGACTGGTGAAGGCGAACCAGCGCGAGGTGTTCCGTCCGCGCATCGCGATCCCGTTCCTCCGCCCGCCCGCGGCCTGAGCTCAGGCGCCGACGGGCCAGAGGTAGTCGAGCCCCGGCGGCGTGCCGGGGAACAGCGGGCCGTAGTGGTCCTCGTCCTTGGTCACGAGCTTCGAGCGGTGCGAGAGGTGCAGCCGCTCGTCGCCGAACCACGGCGGGAGCGCGTAGTCGCCGGTCAGGTAGGCGGCGAGATCCTCCGGGGCGGCGGCGAGGGCCTCCTCGGTCTTCACGAGGCACGTGTCGGCGAAGCCGCGCTCCGTCCACTCCGCGCAGGTCTCGCGCTGGTAGGTCATCAGCGCCGGTCGGTAGCCCCGCCACATCCGCGTGACGGGGTGGTTCTGCCAGCCGTACCCCGGAACGGTCAGCGCCCGCATGACCTGCAGCGTCTCGACGCGCTGCTTGCCGAGCCGCTTGCCGTCGAGGGCGCGGACGCTGCGGTGGAAGTCGGGGTAGGGGAGGAAGGTCTGCACGCCTCCCAGTCAACAGCGGCCCGTCTCCCTCCGGCCACCCTCCCGTCACGCCGATGTCGCCTGGCGTGCGTAGCGTCCGGGGCATGACCGGACTCCCCCTCCTCGCCACCGACGACGTGCAGCTGCGCTGGGCGCGGCCCGAGGTCCTCGACTCCGCCCGCCACCGGATGCTGCGCCTGCTCACCCTCGCCGAGCGCCTGCGCTACGAGGCGACGAGTCGGCGCGAGGTCCGGGACGGCTTCCTCCTCGGCCGGGTCCTCGTGCGCGAGCTGGCTGCTGAGACGCTCGGGATCGATCCCCTCGAGGTCGCCGTGGACGCGTGCTGCGAGCGCTGCTCCGGACCGCACGGCCGCCCGGTGCTCCGCGGCGAGCACCCGGCGCTGGAGCGGATGCGGATCAGCATCGCGCACTGCGACGGCGCGGTGGTCGCGGCGCTGGCGACCGGACGCGACATCGGGATCGACGCGGTGCGTGCCCGCAGCGTCCGCGACCGCGTGGCGTCCGGGGCGACGACGGCGGAGCAGGTGCTCGCCGATCTGCGCTCGCAGGCGGTCGCGAAGGCCGACGGGCGCGGGACGTCGAGCGACGAGCCCGTCCGCTTCCGCACCAGGGAGGGCGCGACCGAGGCCTGGATCGAGGGCTCGAGCCGCTACTTCGCCGTCTCTGAGCCGACGGTCCACTCCGCGCTCGTCGTGGCGGTCGCGGTCGCTCAGGAGTGACCGCGGGGCGCGGTCCCCGGCCGTTGCGCTGGTCCGCGCCTAGGAGAACAGCGACAGCGTGATCGTCGAGCGGTAGGAGCCGGCCTCGACGTCCGGCTCGGCCAGCAGCCGCAGCTCGGCGTCGGCGCTCCAGGTGCCGGCCCCGCCGGCGGCTCCGAGCAGCAGCGCGTCCCGCAGGCCCGCGCCGCCCTCGAGGGAGGAGGCGACCGGATCGCCCGCGATGGCGCCGGTGCCGGTGATCAGGCGCGGGGTCCAGCCGAGGTGGTCGGCTCCGATCGAGGCGCTCGGGCTGGTGAGGGCGCTCGCCGAGGCGAGGACGTACCAGTCGTTCTGCGCGCCGACGCGCGAGTCGGTGACGGTGACCGTGGGGAGCCCGCCTGTGAACCGGCGCTGGAGGGCGGTGGAGCCCGACTCGGCGAGGTCGACGGCGTCGGCGGCGACGGAGAGCGAGAGGGAGCCGGGCTGCGCGGGAGGGGTGATGTCGACGTCGACGTCCACTCCGTCGAGGTCGTGGAGCAGGGGCGGCGTGCGGGCCGGGTCCTCGCCGGTGA